>JAPWUZ010000351.1 GCA_028275265.1 Armatimonadota bacterium
AACCGCTCTTCCCCCATCGACCTGCGGGCAATGCACGCGGTGGCGCAGCGGGGGGCATACGTAGTTATCGCCTCCGGCAGGATGCATGCCGCCACCGAACGCTTCTGGCATGAGGCGGGGCTGAACGCACCCATCCTCTCCTACAACGGCGCGATGGTCAAGCACCCGCGCGATGGCTTCATCTGGTTCCATCTCACCGTACCAGCCACGTTCGCCGATGCCATTGTGGACTTTTGCGAGGCGCACGGCTACCACCTGAACTACTACCTGAACGACCACCTGTACGTGAAAGAGGAGACGCCGTGGTCGCAACTGTATCACCAGCGCACAGGTTCGGTCATTGAACCAGTAGGGAGCCTCACACGGTTCCGGGGGCAGTCACCCACCAAACTCATCCTGATAGACACCCCCGAAACGACCGATACATTACGTGAGCAGTTCCTGCAACGTTTCGGCGAGCGGCTGAACATCATCAAGAGCAACGATGAGTATCTGGAGTTCATGCACCCGGCAGCGAACAAGGCGCGCACCCTGCAAAGGCTGGCGTACCGGCTGGGCGTGCCGCGCGAGCGCGTGCTGGCTATCGGCGATGGCAACAACGATATCCCCATGATGCGCTGGGCGGGATACGCCGTGGCAATGGGCAACGCCAAACCTGCCGTTAAAGCGCTGGCGCACCGCATTGCCCCGTCGATTGAGCAGAACGGTCTGGCGGTCGCACTCGTCGATATATTCAAACTGGATGAAAAGGAGGTTTTCGGTCCTTGACCTTATCCCGTCTGAGATATCTGGCTCTGCTCCTGATGCTCGTATTGCTCCTTTCAGGCTGCGGGATGTTTCGCAGCGATACCAATCCTCCCATCAACGGTTCCGGCAGTCTGGTGCTTACCGTTATCTGGACGGGCAATCGCGGTGACCCTTCTGCACCCCATGCGGTGCGCGTCACGCTGTACCGCGCGGACAAACTGATTCAGGATGTGGTATTGAGCCGAACGGATACGCCCTCTACCGGATGGACAGCCCAGCTGGAGAGCGGTACATATCGTCTGCAGCTTGCCATATACAACAACCAGAACGCCACCGGTACGCCGATTGCCAACGGGGACGTCACCCTGCAGATTGTGCAGGATACCCCGCGACGGCTGAACGTGGCAACGGGTGGAACCCCTGTTGCCCTTGCCATCCTGCCGGAAGTGGTCACGCTCACGCCCGGACAGATACTGCCGTTGTCGGTGCTGGGTGTGGACGCGCAGGGACGCTACCTGCTGCTGCCCTCCGGCACGACAGTACGATGGAGCGTGAGCGACAGCAACGTGGTGAACCTGCAATCGGACGGCATCGCCCGCGCGCTGGCTCCGGGCAGTGTCGCGGTGACCGCCAGTGTAGACAGTCTGGGACTGAGTGCAAACTCCTCCGTGGGCGTGCAGACCGTCACCCGCGAATGGACGATACTGGTGTTCATGAACGCCGCGAACAATCTGGAGCCGGACAGCGTGGACGACATGAACGAAATGGAACAGCTCGGCTCCACGTCGGATGTGAACATCGTGGTGCAGTGGAAGCGCATTGCAGGCTATGACAGCAGTAACGGCGACTGGCGCACCACCAGACGCTATTACGTGACCAGAGACAACGACCCCGACACGGTCAACTCCAACCTTCTGCTGGACATGGGCACAGGGGTGGACATGGGCAATCCCAACACCCTGCGTGATTTCCTGCAATGGGGCGTGCGCAGTTTCCCCGCGCGCAAATACATGGTGGTGATATGGAATCACGGCGCGGGCTGGCGGGCGTATCGCGACAGGTTGAACATCTTCGCGCGCGGCGTCTCTTATGACGATAACACGGGCAATCACATCCGTATCTGGGAGCTGCCGCTTGCCTTGAGCGTGGGCGTGAAGTGGAACATCATCGCCTTTGACGCCTCGCTGATGCAGATGCTGGAAGTGGCATACGAGATACGCAATCTGGGCGACTACATCGTGGGTTCCGAAGAGAGCCCGCCCGCCGCAGGCTACCCCTACCACCGCATTCTGGCGCCGGTCATTTCCAACCCGAACATCGCAGTGCGAGACTTCGCCGCACAAATCGTCGCGCAGACCATCAACTACTACAACCCCGACAGCACCGACAACATCACACAGTCTGCGCTGGATGCCTCGCAAGTAGAGAACGTGGCGCAGAAAGTAGACGCGCTGGCGCAAGTGTTGCTTACCGTCGCGCCGAGCAACGCTACCGCCATCGCCGCCGCTCGCGACAACGCACAGGCATACGCGGAATATACTTTCAAGGATTTGTGGGACTATACCGAGCAACTGCGTGCCCGACTACCTAGCTCGCAGGCGTTGACCGATGCCATCAACGGCGTGCAGAACGCTCTATCGCAGGCGGTGATTGCCGAGGCGCACAGCAACCGGCGGGTGAACCGTTCGCACGGGCTGTCTATCTACGTGCCCCGCCCCAGCGAGTTCGAAACACGCTATAACCTGCTTGCCTTCGCGCGAGCCACCCACTGGGACGAGTGGCTGCAGGCACAACCGT
>JAPWUZ010000065.1 GCA_028275265.1 Armatimonadota bacterium
CATACGTTGCCAGCTTGAATAGTGCGATACCTCCCGCGAACACCAGAATGAGCACGATGATGGTCAGACGATTCATTTTGCAACTCCCCAATACAGCCTGTCAGCGCGGCGTTCGTTGTGACAATGGTACCTGTTTGCCCCGCAAGAGTTCAACCACGCAGGGGGTGTTCGGCAGACCTGCCGAACACCTCGCAGAGCAAGGCTCCTGCCAAGCCGTTGCTGTGCCATTGCCATGCTACGTAAGGAACCGGCGGTGTTCGGGAATCGGATTGCCTCCGTAACCAGACTCTGCGGTTCACCCGAAGCAGAGCCTTCGTCCGGCGCAGTGAAAAAAATCGGTCGAATGCCCTCTGCAGGACTTGACACAACTGTGGACGAACTCTATAATGAAAATACCATAGGCAAGATGAAGGAAAAACCTTACGGTAATTGCGCCATGTCTTCCGTGAAGTGGAAACAGATTGCCCACGATATCCGCGCCAGGATTGAGTGTGGAGAGTTGCCTCCGGGGACGCCGCTGCCGTCAGAGAGCGAACTTGCCGAGCAGTACGGCGTGTGCCGGGTAACGGCGCACCGGGCGATGTCCGAGCTGCAAAGGCTGGGGCTGGTCGTGCGCAAGCGCAAGGTGGGTACGTTTGTTGCGGAGCCGCCGCCCGCAAAGCCCGTTTTGGTAGCAGCGGTGTTTCCTTTCATGCACGAATACCCGCAGGTCGAGTACCTTCGTGGCATTCGCAGTGCACTTCCCGACCATTACAACCTGTTGCTCTGCGAGACCCGCAACGACCCTCACCTTGAGGCGCAGTACCTTCGTCGGATGCACCATGAAGCGGACGGCATTATTTGTTACCCAACCTGTGACCCTAAGAATAAGTCTCTCCTGCACCGCATTCTGGACACCGGCAAGCCGGTGGTGTGTGTGGACCGTCATCCACAGGGGATACCATGTGATGTGGTGATGACGGACAATTACCAGTCTGCACTGACAGGCTTGCACTATCTGGCTGAGAACGGGCATCGCGCTATCGCTCATTTCACCGATAACGCCCTCTATGTCTCTTCGATTCGCGAACGGTACGAGGCGTACCTGCAGGTGATGCGGGAGCTGGGGTGGGACGATGTCCAGCCGCTGGTGCGTCTTTTCCCCATGCACGAGAGCGTCAAGCTGGATTATCTGGCGCAGGCGGTGCATGATGCATTGTTTACACTGATGCATCAGCCCAACCCGATTAGCGCCGTGTTCTGCCTGCACGATTACTACATGGTGGCAGTGCTGGAAGCGTGTGACCGGATAGGCATCTCGGTTCCTGAGGATTTGGAGGTGCTCAGCTTTGCGGACGCTCCTCCACTGATGACCAGGGTCACTCGCTCCGTACACCGTCTCGTGCAGCAGGTATATGAGATGGGGCGTACCGCCGCCATTCGCTTGCAACGTCGCATCAATGGGGAGGTGGTGCCATCGGAGGTAATAACGACTCTGGCAAGCTTCTACCCCGCGGAGCGCAATGCGCAGGGGGGAAGAAAAGTGGTTTCTCAAACACTATCCTATGACAAGGAGGAAAAGCCATGAAAAACCGCGCTTTCACCCTGATCGAGCTGCTGGTGGTCATCGCGATTATCGCGATACTGGCAGCTATTCTGTTCCCGGTGTTCGCCCGCGCCCGTGAGCAGGCGCGCAAGACCAGCTGCCTGAGCAATATGAAGCAGATTGGTCTGGGCATCGGCATGTACGTGCAGGACTACGACGAGAAGTACTTCTCGTGGAGCAGCGAGTGCGCGCACACGCCGGACTGTAACGGCGACATCGTGATGGCCTTCACGCGGTGGGCGGTGCTGGTACAGCCCTACGTGAAGAACGCACAGATTTTCATCTGCCCATCCTACCCAGATAACTTCTGGAAGTGGGGCGGCTGGCCCGCCAACGGCTGCCCGGACCTGTGGCCGGTGCAGGGGTTCAGGGGGCTGTCGTACGACTTCAAACTGGGCTTGGCGACGGGTTCGCGGTGTGGCGTCAAGCTCGCCAGCATTGACAAGCCGGCGCAGACCATCGTCTCCTATGAGAACAGCCCCATCCACGCGGAGAAGAGCGTGCCGTTCTGGTCATGCACGGACAATCCGCAGGTGTTCACTCGCATGGCGTTCAACGCCATCTTCGCGGACGGACATGCCCGCTACATCATGGCGGGTAACCACCGGTTCGTCAAGTTCCGCACGTGGGAAAGGGGTTACCCCTGTCCCAACTTTGATCCTCACTGGTACGTCCGTGACGATGGGAATAACACCTGGAACCCCAGCGAGGGCTGGGACATCGACTGATGAACGGCAAGGGCAGGCGGCTATCGCCTGCCCGCCCGAACCCTACTTAAGGAGGCAGAGATGGAGGACAAGGGCAAGCGCACGATGATGGGCATCATTGCCGTCGTCATCATCGTGATTGCGCTGGTGGTGATTGGTTTGCAATGGGGCAAACAGCAGAAAGAGAAACAGCAGGTCTTGCCGACCGAGCGCCCCTCATGGTTTGGAGGTGGGGCAGGGGCACCGACCGGCGCTCCCGCACCTCAGACATCCGGGCAGTAGCGCGTGTTGGAGCAGAACCGGGCGGGGCATCTCCCGCCCGGACAAAGGAGTAAGTGGTAGTCGCTAAAAATCGCCACCACCGACATCACCTCCAAAATCTCCACCCACGTCGAAATCGGCGAAGTCTCCTCCACCTGCGTCGACATCGCCTGCGTCGAAGCCACCGAACAGACTGTCAAAGAAGTCTCCTCCTCCTGCGTCGGTATCGCTTGTTTCACTCCCTCCGAAGGTGCCGTCGAAGAAATCGCCGCCGCCAGCGTCCGCGTCCGGGTTATCTCCTCCCACGTTCACGGGTTGATGTTCATGGATAATAACGGGTGCCGGGTGGGACAGGATACTGCCCAGCAGAAGCAGGCTCACCCAGTCCATTCCCGGGTAGGGTCTGCCGTAATCGCGGTAGGGGTCATAGTCCGGGTTCTCGTACCATGGGCGCATACGGTCCCCGTCGCGGAACACGCGCATCGCCGGGGTTTCACCACGCCGCAGCTGCGCCGCGCACTCCTCGCACGCCCATACCTTTCGCGTCTGCTCGCCGACGGTCACCTCTACCGGCTGCAGTTCGCTGAGCGTGGGTGGTTTTGAGCAGAAGAAGCAGGCGTAGGTGCGGTCGTTGGGGCGGATGGATACATATCCCTCCGGGGCAACCGATTCGTCGGGCTCTTCCTCCACGTGGATACTGGTGTCGCCGCCTGCGCGCAGGATGTATTTCTTCGCCTTCTCTACGCTCATCTGCGCTTTGTCCAGCAGGTGCTCTGCTCGCCACAGGTCTTCCGGTCGCTTTGCTTTTTCCATTATCTCCACCGCTTTTGCTTGCAGTTCGGCGGCTCGCTGGCGGTGTTCACGGGCGCGTGTGGCATCTTCCCCTTCCGGTAGCACGTCGATGTAGCCATCCAGGTACTCGATGCCCTCCAGCACCTGCGCGCGCAGACCCTGCAGCCGTGCTTTCAGTCTGGCTACCTCTCGCGCCCTTCGGCGAATCACCCAGGCGACACCACCCACCACGAGAACGGCGGGAACGCCAATCAGTGCTATCGCTCCCACTGTAGAACTGCGTCGCTCGGCAGTGTAGTGGTCACGCAGAGCACGGGCTAGCTGCTCCAGCCCCTGCGTGTAGCCCTGACTTGCGAACACGGTGCGATACCGTTGGAATATCTGTGTTGCCTGCTCATTGGGTATCACATCGCTGCTGATAGAGACACCGCCGTACAGCCCGGGAGCCTGGGGCACCAGAACGACCACTGCCCCTTCCTGGATGTTCAGGGTGTTACGCAGGGCGTAAGCCAGTTTGTTGCGTGATTGCCTGTCGCGGAGCGGAACCACCACGAACTTCACTGTGAACGGGCGCAGCTGCTGCGCGACCTGCTGTAGTTGCGCCTTGTCCACCACACCAGCCAGCTCTGGAGCCACGTAGACATCCCCCTGTATGAGCGCATCTACCAGAGGGTTCTCCGCCCGTGTGGAGGTTTGCGCAAGCACTGGCACGGCAATCAGGCAAAGCAGTACTATCGTCAACGTGCGCATTGTGGCTTTCTCCTTCTGTGCAGTCTCGCGACGGCTGTCGTGCACTCTCCTGACTCATTATGACATACCCGGAGCGCGTGGAGTTGCGGCAAATAAAAAAACTGGCGCGCCCGGAGGGACTCGAACCCCCAACCCTCAGATCCGAAGTCTGATGCTCTATCCATTGAGCTACGGGCGCGCTCTGCATATATTATCCCACAAAAGTCACCGAATCGCAAGTAGCCACAGGACAGGATTCTCAATCTACAGGGCGAACAGGATGGCGACCGAACTCTGGAGGTGAAAGGATGCGCGCCGGTAATCGATTCGAAGGACAATACTTCTCAGGTGGGGGAGATGCAGAGTATCTGCATCTGCTGGACATTGCCCGTCGGATGTTTGACCCCGACCCCGAGTTCCAGAACCTGCCGATGCTGTATACCCCGCAATGGAACGGTTTCGTGGAGGGCCCCACGTGGAACGCCTGGTGGATACAGAACAGCTACGGAACGACCTACTGTGCGTTGCCGTTCCTGCTGGAGCCATACGTCACCTTCCTGCAGAACGCACAGGACCTGTGGTTCGAGCAGATGGGCGATGGTAAGACCGTGCGTCCCTTCCAGATGGGCGAACGCCGTTTCGACTGGGTTCCACCGGACGGTTGCCTGTGTGACGCTGCTGCGCCGGGCTGGTTTGTGGCAAAGCAGGGGGATGGACGAGTGGACATCCACGATTGGGGCATGGAGTTTACGGCGGCTGGACTGTTGATGCAGGCGGAGCTGCTGTTAATCGGTCGTGACCCCGAAGCCCTCGCCCGTTACCTGCCCAAACTGGAGCGGTGCGCGGAGTTCGTCGAGAGCAGACGTGACCCGACAAACAATCTCTTCCTTGCCGGACCGGCTGGCAATCTGCTTGCTCCCAGTTACGCCGGCTGGAAGCGTCCCGATGGCACGTACGGCATGGCGTACCTCGCCGGGCTGTCTATCACTTACATTGCCGCGCTGGACAGGCTTATCGAGCTGGAGAAGCTGGCGGGCGATGCCCGTAAGGCACGGCTGTACGCGGGGCGCCGTGAACGAGCGCGTAAAGGATTAACGCTGCTCACCACGGAGGAGGGCTACTTCATCAAATCGCTGGACCCCGACGGCACCAGACACGGCGTGTATGGCGCACCGAAGCATGGCTACTTCGAGTCCTCGCCGAACCACGATGCGATATGCTTCCGCGTCGTGGATGATGCGCAGGCGCAGCGCATCTACGCCATGATCGCCTCTATCCCCGGTTTGCGCCCCTACGATTTCATCATCCCGAACTATCCCTCACTGGACGACATGTACACAGAGCCGGAGGGCTTGTGGGCTTTTGGTACGTGGGTGAACGGCGGGCACTGGTCGACCTGTGAAGCGCGCATGATCATGGCATACTATCGACTGGGCCAGCACGAGGACGCTCGCCGTTCCATGAAGCGGCTGCTGGATTTTGCCCGCCGGTTTCGCTTGGACAACCCGCTGGTGAAGTTTGGAAGTGATGTATATCAGCCCGCAGAGCCCATCAATATTACTTATGATGCCTTTGGTCCGCCTGCCGCGATGGTGCGCGGCTTGTTCGAGTATCTCTACCGCGCCGACGGGTTGACGCTGGTACCGCACATACCGGCGGGCGTGACCGAACTGCATCAGCGTTTCCCTGTGCGCTTTGGCAAAAAGCGGTTGTATCTGTCCACGATGGGGCAAGGGCGTATACGCAGGGTACTGGTCAACGGCAAGGACTGGCAGTGGCATGATGAGGGGTCCGTATTTCTGCCCGAAGACCGCACCCCGGAGGTAGCCAAGATACAGATAGTGCTGGGCGATGCGAAACCTGCGCGGGTACCGGTTCCCACCGCGCCCATGTCTGCGCCAGCGGTGCTGAACGAGTTTGCGAAGACATCTGCGCCGGCACCGCTGGCGTCGTTGAAAGAAAGGATATCCACCTTTGCCCGTTTACTGCAGCGATTGGATCAGGCAGGACTGGCTCAGACATACGAAGCAGCTCATGCCCAGCTGATATTGAGGCAGTGGTTAACGATAATGAAACGCGCGGAGCTGCAGAGCACGGGCAAACTGGCGCAGTTACCCGAGCCGTCACAAACGGCTGCCGATAAAAGCTATGTGGAGACCCTCACGAAGTTATGCGAAGGTCTGGAGAAAGTGGTGGACGGCTACGCCGATTCGCGCCTTGCCGAAAAGCGCCGCATCCACGAGATATGGCGGTTGGCAAAGGGAAGGTAGCAGTACAGTATGTAGCCGCAGGCTTTAGCCTGCGTTTTTGGAGGGCGAACCTCCTGGTGAGTTGCTCCCCGCGGGCACGGAGGAGCCTTACGGCTCGGCGGAAGCTTCGCCCTCCATCGGTTACTTCCTGATATGCTTGCGCTTGGCGCGGTCGATGCCCGCGTCGCGCTTCTTCTCGTCCAGATGCCACATTCCACCACGCAGGTAGAACGCTTGGAACGCGCTGAGTACGGAAGCCACCCTTCTGCGCTTGGTACGTCGGATGACGTTGACCTCGCTGAGGATGCTCAGGAACTCCATGCCTCCGCGGTGTGTACCCAAAATCTCGCAGATGATGTCGAAGGTGGAGTAGGTCTGAGCCATGCGTGTGCTCATGTCCAACAGCTCTTCGTAGCGCGCGCGGCTGATATGCACGCGCTGGTCCAGCGTGTCCTCCCAACGCACCTTGAAGACGAACGGGTCCTCCGTACGGGTGAGGGTAAACACCAGCCCTGATACCGCGTCGCGGGTGGCATACCAGTCCAGCAAGCCGTAGATGAGCCTCTCATTCTGGTTCACATACACATCGGTATAGCGTTCGCCGGTCGCCTCGTCGATAAACGTCACCTGCTGGAACTTCGGCTCGCTCAAGAAGAAACCGGCAGGTATCTGGCATAGCGGGAAGGTGCCAATCTCCTTGTGGCGCGCTTTGACCACGCACTGCACGCTCTCAGGTACCGGGAAGATGGTGAACTCGCCCTCTTCGTCGCCCACATCCTGTGCTACTGGGTCCTGAATATCAGAGCGCAGTGTACCGGACAGCCCCTCGTCCTCCAGGTCGAACTCCAGAGGTTCGCCTTCCTCGGTGTAGAATTGCACCTCCGGGAAGGACAGGCTCTCGGGTACCTGGAAGAGGTAAGGAGGCAAATTCTGGGGATTCACAAACCGCGTACCGCCCAACCATAACACCCGCTCATCCTGCTTGAGGGACTGGATGATGGTTTGCAGGTCGTTGGCGTATGTGGGGTCGCCGGGTGTAAGGTCAAAGAACCGCCTCGCCAGTTCGTCTGCCGTAACCACCTTGGGGGACTGCAGCACGTGCTGCACCATCCCTTCCACGTCCTCGACCGATAGCACCAGAGGCTCTGCCATCAACTGTGCCAGGACGCCTGCCATCTGCTTGGCTTGCGGGCGTATCGCATCCACCCACTGGGGCACCCACTCTGCCAGCGCCCAGTGGGTCACAGGTTCCAGCGCCTCGTTCTCCCGAAGGGGAAGTGCAACCAGCCCTTCCGCGTCTACCAGACTCTGGTAAGCCCTGACCGGGTCGAAAGTTTCAGGTTGCCGATACCACTGCAGGAAAGCCACGAAGCGCGCTGACAGTGGAGTACCTGCCGTGCGCAACAGGGCAATCACCGACTCCGGGGAGCCGTCAAACTTCGGGTGCTTTCGCAGCAGTTTTTGCGCCTCGGCGAGGTCCACGTAGTTGTAGAAAGCAACGTCTTCCGGGGTGCTGTAGTCGGTGCGCAGTAGCCACTCGCGCAAGCCGATTCGGTTGTCCGGCAGGCGGAAAAAGTGCTCGGCGGACAGGCGGTATACCATCATCGCCATTGCCTCCGGCGTGCGGTGATACACGTCGGCAAGCAAATAGGCGAGCGACTCCAGAGCGACCGGACGTCCTACATGACGCAGGACCCGCTCTATCAGCGCGTATACAGGGCGTGTTGGGTCTTCGTAACGCATGGAAAGCGTCCATCGCCGTTCACTGGAGATAAACAGCTCCGAGTTAGCCCCCAGCGTGTAGCGCAGCAGGTCCATATCCAGAGAGGGCAGGCTACAGGCTTCCTGCAGCTCCGACATCTTTGCCGGCTCCCTGAAACGCAATAGCGCGTTTGCCACACTGGCGCGCAGAAGCGTCTGAGCAAGTGTCTCTACATCGGGTACGGTAACCGATTTACTCACGGTGAAACCTCCTCCTTATGCCCGGCAGAAACGGGCAGGTTAGCATTGCTTTCGGCTATCAGGTCGTATGCGGTCGCATCCGTCACGGTAACCTTCACAAAAGTGCCCGGTTGCAGGTTTTTTCCCCGCACCAGCACCACACCGTCCACCTCGGGGGCGTCCCGGAACGAGCGGGCTATCCACAGATTGTTCTGGGCAGGATGCGCCGCTTCTACCAGCACCTCTATTTCGCGTCCAACCCACGCCCGGTTGCGCATCAGCGAGATGCGTTGCTGCAGGCGCATCAGGCGGTCGTAGCGCGTCTGTGCGACACGTTGAGGCACACGGTTGGGCAGCTTTTCGGCGGGTGTACCGTCTTCAGGCGAGAAGATGAAGGCACCCGCTCTGTCCATCTGCACCTCTTCCAGAAACGAGAGCAGATTTGCAAAATGCATGTCTGTCTCGCCCGGAAAGCCCACGATAAAGGTGCTGCGTACCGTCATGTCGGGGTGCGCCTCCCGCAGCCGGCGTATCAGCGCGACATACTTCTCTCTGCCGACGGGGCGCATCATTGCGCGCAGAATCTCGTCGTCGGCGTGCTGTAACGGCAGGTCTACGTAGGGAAGCACGCCCGGCGTATTCGCCAGCACCTCAATAAACGCATCGGTAACCCGCGAGGGATAGCAGTACAGCACACGAATCCACCGGAAGGCTTCCATCGCGGACAGCTCACGCAGCAGGTGGGGCAGCATCTGCTTGCCGTAGAGGTCGAGGCCGTACTGGGTGCTATCCTGCGCGATGAGGTTGACCTCCTTCACCCCTCGATCCGCCAGGTCCTCCGCCTCAGCCAGAACACGCTCCAGCGGCTTGCTCACGTGTCCGCCACGGAAGGCGGGAATGGCGCAGAAGGTGCATTTGTGGTCGCAACCTTCGGAAATCTTGAGATATGCGCTCCAGGGGGCAGTGGACAACACCCGTGTGCCCGTTTTAGCCCAACGGTGCTGCGGTGGGGTTTGTTCTATGAAAGGCTCTGTGCGTCCCAGCGCCTGCTCCACCACTTCGTGAATACGCGCCATTTGTCCTACACCAATCAGCGCGTCGACTTCGGGCACCTGTTCCAGCAGCTTTTGTCCGTAGCGTTGCGACAAACACCCGGCGACAATCACCTTTGCTCCGCGGCGACGCTTCCAGAGCATGGCATCACGGATGGCAGAAAGGGACTCTTCCTTTGCGCTGGCGATGAAGCCGCAGGTGTTGACGATGATGGCGTCGGCGCGGGATGGGTCGGCGGTGAAGGTATACCCGTGCTCCGCCAGCACACCCAGCATCTCCTCCGCATCGACCACGTTTTTAGCGCAGCCGAGGTTCACGATGGCTACCGAAGCGGATTTTCCGTTGGAACGCTCCATGCCCATGCTTTCCTCACAAAAAGAGCGCACTTGCGTGCGCACATTAGTATACCATGTGAAGGATGGTCAGGTCAAAGACGGTAAGCCGGGCAAGGCTTACTCGCTTCGCACTCGCTTCAACACCCGATCCAGCTTCTGCAGGAACAGGTGGATGTCTTCTATCGTCACGCTGAGACTGGGGCGCAGGCGGATGGTATCGGTTCCTGCACCGAGCAACAGCAGGTCTTCCTCCTGCAAGGCAATGTCCAGCAGCCTCTGGCGATGTTCAGGCTGGCGTACACTGAACCCCTGATATAACCCCAGTCCACGCACGTTGTAGATGAGGTCGGGGTAGCGCTGCGCCAGAGTGTTTAACCCCTCCACCAGCACCGCCGCCTTTTCGGGAACCTGCTCAATCAGCCGTTCCTCGCGCACAATCTTCATCTCCTGCACAAAGCGCACCATATCCGCCAGTGTGCCTCCCCATGTCGAATCCAGCACGCCCCTGTCTTCCATCGGATACAGCATATATACCACGCCGTTGCCCAGCTTCTTCGCGGTCGCCACCGCTTGTGGGGGGTAGGGGAGGTCGAATTGGTCGCAGGCGAAGAAGGTGCCCGTCTGTCCTCCTGCGGTTTGTACCTCGTCGAATCCCAGGTATACGTCGTATTGATGTGCCAGCTCGCTCAGTCCGCGGAAGAACTCCGGGAGTGCGACGCGGTGTCCGCCCGCGCCTTGCAACGGCTCCACGATGATGCCCACCACCTCCCCCTGGTACCGCTGCAGGAAGTCTTCCACAATCTCGAGACTGCGTTGCGTGCGCGCACGGTTCTCCGATTCGGGTAGCGAGGTGTCGATCGCGGGGAAGGGCACCTGGATGTTGCCCGGAATGAAGCCGTGGAAGTCCTTGGTGACGATGGGGTCGTGCGCCACCTGCGTCACGTTC
>JAPWUZ010000353.1 GCA_028275265.1 Armatimonadota bacterium
CCATCTGCAGGATCAGGCGACGGTCTACCAGCATTCGCAGAGCCAGGTATCCCGCCTGTTCGCGGATGATGCGACCGGTGGCCGGGTCACGCACGGGGTTTTCGCCCTGCGTGAGCGGAACAGCCATCCGCTCCAACGTTTTGTAGTACTCCGTCTGGCTGATAGCACTATCGTTGACTTCACCGACCGTCTTCCTGCCGCAGCCGGTGGCTGCCAGTACAATCCCCACCGGCAACACGATGCATAGCAGCAGCCATTTTCGCATGATGGTTCGTTCTCCTCTCATTCGTCCGTTCCCTCGTTCTTCTGAACTATTTCGTCGGCTGACACTCCTTCGGAATCCGCGCGTTGCTGCCCTGCTCGTGGCATTCGCAACTGCACGACCAGCGAGACCTCACCTTCTGCCAGACCCGTTCGCCGCGCAATCTCCTGTACATCACATCCGGCATCTGCCAGTGCGAGGATGTGCTCTACCGGCACGCGGTGAGGCTCGTTTTGCACTTCGGCAACCGCCTGCGTTGCGCTGTTCTCCGTATGTGTCTCCAGCGCGTGCAATACCTGCTCTGCCCTCTTGATTCTCTCCTCCAGTTGGGCAACACCCTCGTGCAGGGTGGCGCGCACCTCCTGCAGGGTCTGGCGCAGTTCTTCATGCAGCCGTTCTATCTGCTCGTTCTGCTGTGACGAGGTCGCCTGACGTACCAGCAGGTGAAGCTCTTCGCGCACGCGCAACACCATCACGCCCGCCAGAACGAGCAGAGCAGCTTGTGCCAGCAGAAAAAAGAACTCCATCACATCACCCTGAACAACGCTCGCACGGGGCGTCCGTCTGTCACCTGCATCCCCGATACCACCCAAAGGCAGGCAACATCCGCGTCGGCGCGTTCTGAACGAGGATGCACGTACAGCACTCCAATCCGTTCGTCAATCTCAATGCGTGCCACCGCGTGCGCGGGCACAGGATAGTATACGCTCTGGACGCGGGCGTATCCTTTCGCAGCCCTCTGCAGTGCTTCCCGACACTGGCGACGATACTCCGCCCTTAACTGCTCGAAGGGCACGGCGTATCGGGCGATAGGCAGGCGCCACACCAGCGCGGAGCGCACCGCTCTGCTGCGGAATCGCTGGATGGTTGCCTGTTGTGCCCTGCATTGCCAGCGCAACTTTGGGGAACGGGTTTGAGCTTGCCTAGGCAGCAGACGCACACGCGCTCGTACCGCGGGCAGACACCTGCATAATAATACGCGATGAGAAACCGGTAAGGTTGCACGCACCGGTACGAGTTTGTACACCCGACAACCCGATACTGCGCTTGCGAGTTGATGCACCCGACAACCCGATTTTAGACTCAAACTACGCAGCCTTGCTCTGGCGGAAGGGGCACATACGGCATGTACTCGTGCCTGGGGCTGGTGAAGGCGACGCACAGTGCGGACCTGCGCCGGTGCGGAGACAGCTTTCACCCTGCAATGTGCTGGGCGAGAACACCGGACGCTGGGGGGCGGTTGCCGTAAAGGCAACGGGATAGGTGCCGGAGGAACAAAAGCCAGGTTCCCACCATACACCCGGGGAGCATCCACCACAAACACCCAGGTTAGCACGCGAAGCCAGACCTGTTCCCACCACGACACTCTCAAGCGGCTTCCTGTTCCTCCTGTACGGCGCGCACTGCCTGTTGCAGGCGGCTCAGAGGCTCCAGCACATCCATAGTGCGTGCGGCGGCTGTTAGTACTTCCAACGCCTGACGTTGCAGGGCGGCATCCTTATTGCCGAAACGGACGCGCACAGGCGCGCCTGCCAGAGAGAGCTGTACCAGCATTTCGTCTTCGCCAGTAGGCATAGTTGAGCCCAGGTCGGTCATCGGCGCCATTTCGGTGGTAAAAAGCATCACGACAGGCGCACGCATTGCCTCCAGAGGCTCCAGCAACACCTCGTCCTGCACAATCCATACCTCAGGGCGCGTTTCCATCGCCTGCAACAGCGTACTGGCAATCACCTCGCGACACAGATAGCGGTGCAGGGCATTGCCGTAAAGAATACGCTGCAGCGTTGTCGCGCGCACGGGCTCGGTGTAACGAAACTCCACCGGCAGACCAAAAGAGTCCGTACTCATCGCCGCGCCGATAAACAACGAGGGTTCTACCTCTGCGGCGGTCAGGTATCCTAAGATGCCCATCTTCTCCTCTATGCCCGCAAGTCTATCAGGTGAGTCTCTTCGGTCGCTGTCTGCTCACCATCCTCCATCGTTGGGGGTTCCTCCGCTTCCGCTTGCTCGCGTGTGGAGGGGCGTTGTCCTCCTGTCGAGTCGCGCGAGGGCGTTTCGCGGTGCACGGGACGGACCGCGTTGCCGTAAACGACCGGTCGGATGGCGATATCGTCGGGGTTCATGCTGGTATTCCCCCTTTGCACATCCTCCCAAGAGGATGCGGCAAAAGCCACTCAGTAACTATTATCGGGTAATGAGTCTTACTTGTTCAGACGTATAAGAGGGGCAGGTATGTGGTGATAGCACCT
>JAPWUZ010000354.1 GCA_028275265.1 Armatimonadota bacterium
CACCAGCACAAACTGCACGTCTTCCCTCCCGAACGTGCGCACGACGTGCTCTACGGCTCGAATCAGGTAATCCACGCCGTCCTGCGGTCCCATCACGCCCAGATACACCGCCAGATACCGCTTCCCTCGCCTAAGTGCTTCGTTTGGTGCAACGCGGTGGAAGCGGTTCAGGTCGGGACCACTGCGCACCACCACCACCCGGTCGGGGGACACACCGCCTCGCTGGATGGCGACCTGCCGATAAGATTCGTTGGTGGCAATCACCCTGTCGGCGGTACGGAACTGCTGTCTCTCCAGCCACAGCAGTACACGGTGTATCCAGCCTCGCTTGCCGAAGCGCGACTCATACAGCTCGGGGTTCAGGTCGTGATGGTCGAACACGTACTTCTTGCCGAACAGCTTGTAAAACCGACCTAACAGCCAGTAGGTATCGGGCGGGTTGCAGGCATGTATCACGTCGAAGCCCTCGCGCCGCCACACCACCAAACTCAACCAGAAGGTCATCACCCAGCAGTAGGTGAACTCCCAGAGGAAACTCATGACTCCGCGTGTGGGGGGATACATCTTATACCTGTAGACGCTCACGCCGTCGATAACCGCATGAGGGGCATCTCCCGGCTTGCGAGGAGAAATCACCGACACCCCAAAACCCGCCTGCACCAGAGAGGTGGCTTCCATCCATACCCTTCGGTCGAAGGGAACAGGTAGATTTTCCACGACAATCAATATGCGCTTACCAATACAACCCAATATACCGCCCCCTTATCGCCTCCGGAGAGATACATCTTGCCAGGTCAATCACTATCTGGTCATCGCGGTAGCGGTCCGCCAGTTGCGTCACGCGGTCATCCCTGTTCGCCAGCACCACCACGTCGCTTTCATCGATCAACTGCTCCAGGCTATCGCACATCAGCGCGTGGATGTGCGGGATTTCGCGCTCAATGTAAGCTTTGTTGCTGCCGTAAATCGCCGCCAGCGAAACGTTGGGGTCGTAGATGCGCAGGGAGTAGCCCTTGCCAATGAGATGCTCACACAGGGTCACCACGGGGCTTTCACGCAGGTCATCGGTGCCTGCCTTAAACGCCAGCCCGACCACACCCACACGCTTTTTGCCCAACTGCACAATGAGGTCTACCGTGCGCTCGATCTGCAGGCGGTTACTCACCAGTATCGACTCCAGCGTGGGCAGGGTGAGGTCGTGCTGATGCGCTCGATAGACCAGCGCGCGCAGGTCCTTAGGAAGGCACGAGCCACCGAACGCGAAGCCGGGCGTCAGATACGCCGGCGAGATGTTCAGCTTCGTATCCATCGTCAACAGGCGCATCACCACGTGGCTATCCACGCCCTCCTGCTTGCACCACGCACCGATTTCGTTGGCAAAGGTGATTTTGAGCGCGTGGAAGGCGTTATTGGCGTACTTGACTATCTCGGCGGTGCGCAGGTCGGTCTTCACACACTCGGCAGGGATGCCCGCATACAGCTCCGCTACACGGTCGGCAGCTTCGCTGCTCTGCGAGCCGATCACGGTGAGCGGAGGATGGTGGAAATCGTGGATGGCGGTGCCTTCTCGCAGGAACTCCGGGTTCATGCACACATGGAATCCCTCGCCGTGCCGCCTGCCAGAGGCTTTTTCCAGCGTGGGGATGACCAGCCCTTCGCATGTACCTGGCAGAACCGTACTGCGCACTACCACAATGTAAGGCTGCTCGCGCCCGGCAAGGGCAGCACCAATCTGTCGGCACACGCGCTCCACGAACTCCAGATTCAGGCTTCCGTTTCGCCGGCTGGGAGTGCCCACGCAGATCAGGGCGATATCGCTCTGTGCCACTGCCTCATCCGCGCAGGTCGTCGCCACCAGCCTGCCTGCCTCGCGCGCGCGGCGGATATATTGTTCCAGGTCACGCTCCACAATGGGCGAGCGCCCTTCCATGATGCACTGCACCTTGTAAGCGTCGGTATCCACTCCGACCACACGGTGCCCTTCCGCTGCAAAGCAGGAGGCGGTTACCGCTCCCACATAACCCAGACCGAAAACAGCTATCTGCATCTAATCCATCACCTCATAACGTGCCAGGGGCTGCTCCGCCGTCCACGTTGCCACGATATTCCGTGCAGTCACCGTTGCGTCGGGCAACTGCCACGAGCGTGGTAGCCCTGCCACACCAATCAGCCACACCCGCCCCAGATGTTCTATCTGCAGTTCCCATTCCTCTGTCTCATCCCTCCACAGACGCACCTGCGCCGGAGATTCTCCCTTGCAGAAGACGGTCGCCACCCGACCGCCCGGGCTTTTGCGACACACAAAAAGGTGCGGCGCAGGTTCCCTTTTGCCAAATGAAGGCGATACCCAGCCTCCTTCAGCGGCTGGCGCGCCACACACCTGCCGCAACTGCACTGCCGGTATCGGTTGCACCCACAGCGGAGCTTTCGCACAGCATATCTGCATTCTATCACCCTCTGCCTGCAGGACGCAAGCCTGTGAAAATAACCAGCATTGTTCCACGCAA
>JAPWUZ010000053.1 GCA_028275265.1 Armatimonadota bacterium
TAGCCCGCATGCGCAATGCTGGAGTATGCCAGCATCCGCTTCAGGTTGGTCTGCGACAGCGCGAGCAGATTGCCCACCGTCATCGTGAGAATAGCCAGCACCGCCAGCACCGTCACCCAGAGCGCACTGGCAGGCTGGAACGCCACCGCCACGCGGATGAACACCGCGAACGCCGCCGTCTTCGCAGCTGATGCCATGAACGCCGCGGCTGCCGTCGGTGCGCCTTCGTACACATCTGGCGTCCACATGTGGAACGGCACCAGCGCCGCCTTGAAGCCCAATCCCACCAGTATCAGCGCAAGCCCCGCATACAACAGCAACCGTTTTGCAGGCTCCGGCGAGAAAAGCGTGGGCATTAGCTCGTTCAGGTGGGTGCTACCAGACGCCCCGTAGATGAGCGCGATGCCGTAAATCAGGAAACCCGACGCGAACGCCCCCAGCAGGAAGTATTTTAGAGCTGCTTCCTCCGAGCGAGCCTCTGTGCGCGCCAGTCCCGCCATCACGTACATGGAAAGGGACAGTATCTCCAGCCCAACGAACAGCACCAGCAGGTTCTGCGCCGCTGCCATCACCATGCCGCCCACTGTCGAAAACAGCACCAGCGCGAAGTACTCGGGGAAGCGGATGTGCTTCTCCTGCAGATACGGTTCCGCCATCAACACCGCTATCGCGGCGATGCCCAGCAAAATGAACCGCACCATCTGCGCGAACTGGTCGCTGATAACGGTGGAGGCGAAGGTCTGCATCGGCTTAGCCCAGAAGGCTATCGCCGTACCCGCACTGATGGCAATCCCCAGCAGGCTCAGCAAGACCAGCGGGGTATACGTGCCCCGACGCAACGACAGCCCGACGAGCAACACCACCATCGCCGTAACCGAAAGCACCAGCTCCGGAGCGATGGCGACAAAACGGATATCCGATGGCAGCGGCGGGTAACCCGTCATGCTTCTGTCCCTCCTGCTTCCAGAACTGCCTCACGGATGGCAAGCAACAGCTCGGGCGGCGTATCGGTAGGCACGGCGCAACCCGGCGCTACGATGATGCCTCGTCCGCGCGTCTGCTCAATGGTTTCGCGCACCTGCTGTTTCACCTGCTCCACCGTCATGCTCTTGATGTTCACCTCGTCCACACCCGCCATGATGCAGCCGGTATATTTCAGGCGCGCCTCTGGGATGGATGGGGCGGTGATGCGGTTGCTCCAGGACAGGATGTGCGCCTTTGCCGTTAAAGGTAGCATCAGGTCGAAGTAGATGTTTTCCCCGTGCAGGTGTATCACGTTCACCGGCGCACCCTGCGCTGCATCCAGCACCATTTCGTCCAAGGGCAGGAAGATACGCTCGTACTCTTCAGGCGTCGCCAAATCCGCACTTGCCCCAGCTACCGCGAGATACGTGCCGATGCCCTCCTCTGCCAGCTTCCTTGCATAGCCCGCCAGCGACTGCGCAATGCGCTCCAGCCCGATGCGTACCCTATCCGCGTCCTGCCGAAGATGGTTCAGCAACTGCTGCTGCGAAATCTTCTGCGCATACGCGAACACGTTGAACACCGTGTCCACGATGGGCGCATCGTCCCCCTTGCGCCTCTGGATGATACGCAATGCCGCCAGCTGCTCGCCAAAGTTGCCCTTGTCTGGGGGAAGCACCGGTAGCTTTGCCCAGTCGTCGATAGAGTGAATCGCTGCCATCCCCAGCGGCATTTCGTACGGGATGTCGTGCATCACCTTGAACAGGTCAGGGTCGTATTTGGCGTAGAACTCCAGTTCCGCGTTTGCGAGGGTCTCCCCCGCCGGTGGGTTCAGCCGAAAGTGATACCACAGGCTGTACGGCACGCGGTCAACCGCCTCACCCCGAATCGCTGCCTGAATACGCTCGAATTTGGTCATTGTCGTTTACCCTCCCGTCGCTTCAAACTGTTACTCCACACTCACCCACGATGACCGTCTTTGTCATGCCGGTCGATAGTACGGCTCAGTGTCATGCGGAACGGAGTGAAGCATCTCAGAGATTCTTCGCTCCGCGCGGAATGACAGGAATTGGCATCGCCTTACCGAACGGCATTTTGCACCACAGCTTCCCCCATTTGCGCCAGCCACGCCGCGCTGGCGTCGCCGTTCACCTGCCGAATCAGGTTATCCACCGACGCCTGCATGGCATCGGTAAACGTGTTGGGATACAAGCCAATCCAGAAGATAAGCACCACAATCGGCACCAGAATGGCGATTTCACGCAGGTTCAGGTCGGACAGGTTGGCATTTTTCTCCGACGGCTCGCCGTAGAACACCCGCTGGAACATCCATAGCAGATACACCGCCGCCAGAATCACCCCCGACGCCGCGATGACCGTCAGTGGGACGCTCGCTGCCCATCCCCCCAACAGGGTGAGAAACTCGCCCACGAAGCCGTTCGTGGACGGCAGTCCCACCGACGACAGCATCACCAGCAGGAAGAACGCCGCATACACAGGCATCACGCGCTTCAGCCCGCCGAACTCTGCAATCAGGCGAGTGTGTCTGCGCTCGTAAATCATACCCACCAGCAGGAACAGCGCACCCGTGCTGATGCCGTGGTTCACCTGTTGCAGGATGCTACCCGTTAATCCCTGCGCGTTCAGCGCGAACAGCCCCAGCATCACGAAGCCCAGGTGGCTCACGCTGGAGTACGCCACCAGCTTCTTCACATCGGGCTGCACCGCCGCCACAATCGCCCCGTACACGATGCCAATCACCGCCAGCGTCAGCATCAGCGGGGCAGCCACCTGCGACGCATCGGGAAACAACGGCAGGCAGAAGCGCAGGAAACCGTAGGTGCCCATCTTCAGCAACACGCCCGCGAGAATCACCGAACCCGCCGTCGGTGCCTCCACGTGCGCATCGGGCAACCACGTGTGGAACGGGAACATCGGCACCTTAATCGCAAACGCCAGCGCGAACGCCGCAAACAGCCACAGCTGCACGTTCAGGTCAAGGGGACTGGTTGCCAGCGCCTGCTGGATTTTGAGCAGGTCGAAGGTGGCTGTGCCCGTTATATCGCGGTGTAGATAATACAGCGCGACAATCGCCACCAGCATCAGGATACTGCCGAAGAAGGTGAACAGGAAGAACTTGATGGCTGCGTAGATGCGCCGTTCGCCGCCCCACATACCAATCAGGAAATACATCGGCACCAGCATTGCTTCCCAGAACACGTAGAACAGCACCAGATCCAGCGCGCAGAATACGCCCAGCATTCCCGTCTCCAGCAGCAGCATGAAGAACATATATTCCTTCACGCGCAGCTCCACCACCCACGAGAACGCCACCGCAAGCACCGTCAGGAAGGTGGTCAACAGCACCAGCCACAGGCTGATGCCGTCAATGCCAAGATGATAATTCACCCCCAATTGCGGCATCCACAGCGCGAACTCCCGGAACTGCATGCCCGCACTGCCCGCTTTGAACCCGAAAACCAACCGTAGCGACAGCACAAACACCAGCGCTGTCACCGCCAGCGTGAACCAGCGGATGGTCCCTTTGCTCTCGCGTGGCATCAGCAGTAAAAACAGTGCTCCCGCCAGTGGCAGGAAGATAATCAGCGTCAGCAACCCCGGTGTCGTTGTCTCCATCGCTTACCTCGCCAACCCCGCACTCGCACCTCGTATTAGCAGCCAGACCAGCAGCACAATCGCTCCAATCAGGATGGTGAAAGCGTAATTGCGCACGTAGCCCGTCTGCACCCGCCGCAGGCTACTGCCCACCCAGCCGGTGAACCCCGCGATGCCGTTCACCAGTCCGTCCACAAGGCGCACGTCCACGAACTGCCACATCCAGTTCGCGATTCTGCCTCCCAACCATAAGCCTACGCCCTTCACCATCAGCCAGTCGTAGTAGTACTGGTTGTATAGCACCTTGCGCACGCCGGTCAGCTCGCGCTCGTTTTCGGGCAAGCCCCTCCGATAGCGCACCCAGCCAAACCAGATGCCCAACACCGCTGCCGCGACCGATGCCCACACCAGCATCCACTCCACGCTCACCGGCAGGTGTCCCAGTGCCTGCTTACCGAGCACCTTTAGCCCGGCAGAAGGCTCCAGAAACGCCTCAAAGCGGTTTGGAATATGCAGCGGTGCAAATCCCCCGATGAATCCGCCCACCACCGACAGCACCGCCAGAATCATCAGCGGAACGGTCATGCTGGGCGGAGACTCCTTCGGTTCGCCGTGGTGTCCGTGCACGTCGTCTTTGCCGTGATGCGCGTGTGCCGCTGCCCAGCGGGGCTCGCCCCAGAAGGTCAGCCCCATCAGGCGCGTCATGTAGAACGCCGTGAGCAACGCCGTCAATAAGCCCACCGCCCACAGGATTTGCCCTATACTCACGGGCAGGGCGCGCGTGCCGAAAGTCGCGGCGAGTATCTCGTCTTTCGAGAAGAAGCCCGCCAGCGGTGGAATACCCGAAATCGCCAGCCAGCCCGCCAGCATCGTCCAGTAGGTGATAGGCAGGTATTTCGCCAGCCCGCCCATGCGCCTCATGTCCTGCTCGTGGTGCAGCGCCAGTATCACTGATCCTGAACCTAAGAACAGCAACGCTTTAAAGAAAGCGTGCGTGGTCACGTGGAACATGCCCGATGCAAACGCGCCCACACCACACCCCAGAAACATGTAACCCAGCTGGCTCACCGTAGAATATGCCAGCACGCGCTTGATGTCCGTCTGCGCCAGCGCGATGGTCGCTGCGAAGATGGCGGTGAACACCCCAATCACCGCGACCACCACCATTGCCGCCGGAGCCAGCTCGAAGAACACGTGGCAGCGAGTGACCATCACCACGCCAGCAGTGACCATCGTTGCGGCGTGAATCAGCGCGGAGACCGGCGTGGGACCTGCCATCGCATCGGGTAACCAGATATACAGCGGAAACTGCGCGGACTTGCCTGTCGCCCCCACGAACAACAGCAGGGCGATTGCCGTGATGATACCCGCCGAGAGCATCTTCTGCTGGTGCATTTCCATCGCCCGCTGGAACATGTTCTCTTGGCCCGCGAAGTTCAGCGTGCCGAACGTCCAGAACGCCAGTATCACCGCCAGCGTGAAACCCCAGTCGCCGATGCGGTTCACGATGAACGCTTTGTTCGCCGAGTCGGTATTGACCTTGTCTTTATACCAGAAGCCGATGAGCAGATAGGAGCACAAGCCGACCCCTTCCCAGCCCACGAACATCATCAGCAGGTTGTTGCTCAGCACCAGCGTGAGCATGAACACGATAAAGAGATTCATGTAGGTAAAGAAGCGGGGATAGTCCTCATCATCCGCCATGTAGCCTGTGGAGTAGAGATGGATGAGTCCGCCTACTCCGGTAACTATCAACGCCATCAGCAAAGAGAGCGGGTCTATGAGCGCTTCGAAAGCCACCTTAAAGGCGCCCGCCTCAATCCATCGCCATAGTTTGCTGATAATCTGTTGCTCCTCAGCGGGTAGTTTCAACAGTTCCAGCAACAGGTACGCCGATAACGCGAACGCCCCCAGCACCACTGCCGTGCCAACGGCTCCCACCACCTTCTTGCCAACCCGCTTGCCGACGAAGGCGTGGAACAGAAAGCCCGCCAGCGGTAAACCGACAACCACCCATATTAGGTCAAATGTGCTTGTCATCGCCGTCCCCCATCAGAACTTCAGCAGGTTCATTTCGTCCACGTTAATCGTATCGCGCAGGCGATAGATGGCGACAATGATGCCAAGACCAATTGCCACTTCCGCTGCCGCCACCGCCATCACCAGTATCGTGTACACCTGCCCTGCAACCTGCGCCCCCAATTGCGCCTGCTGCCGTGCGAAAGCCAGAAAAGCCAGATTTGCCGCGTTCAGCATGAGTTCAATACACATGAATATCACGATGGGGTTACGTCGGATGACCACCCCCGTCACGCCCATCGCGAACATGAACGCGCTTAGCACCAGGAACCAGCTAATCGGGATTGCTTCCATGCCTACAGCCTCCGCTTCGCCATCACAATCGCGCCCACGATGGCAATCAACAACAGCACCGAGGTCAGCTCAAACGGGTATACCCAGTCGGTAAACAGGTACTTGCCCACCATCTGCACCGTGCCGATGTTGTCGGGCACAGGCTGCGCTTCACCCAGCCGTGCGAACACTCCCCCCGCCAGCACAATCACGAACAATAGCGCCAGCCCCCAGGTGATGGGACGTTTCCACTCGAATCGCTCTGCCAGTTCCGCCGGCGCTCCCAGATTGAGCAGCATGATGGTAAATAGAAACAGCACCATAATCGCGCCCGCGTACACGATAACCTGCACTGCTGCCACAAACTGCGCATAAAGCAAAAGATACAGCACCGCCAGCGCGAAGAAGTTCGCCACCAGATTCAGCGCACTGCGCACGGGGTTACGCACCGCCACCACCCAGATGGAGGTCACCACAATCACCAGCGCCATGATGCCAAACAGTATCTGCCCGAACATCTCTCCCCCCTTACTGCTGCCACCACAGGATAATCGCTATGAGAAACAGGTTAACCAGAGCGGTCGGCAACAGCCGCAGCCAGCCCAGCTTCATCAGCATGTCGTAACGAAGACGCGGCAGGGTTGCCCGCACCCAGATGAAGAAGTAGATAAACACCCCCAGCTTGATGAGAAACCACAGCGGACCGGGTATCCACGTGAAGGGCGCAAACGGCAACGGCGGCAGCCACCCCCCGAAGAACAGCGTTACCATCACCGCGGAGATGGTAATCATGCTGGCATACTCGCCCATGAAGAACATGGCGAACTTCATGCTACTGTACTCGGTGTGATAGCCCGCGATAAGTTCGCTCTCCGCTTCAGGTAGATCGAAGGGGGCGCGGTTGGTTTCTGCCAGCATGGCGACCAGAAAAATGCCCGTCGCAATCAGCCCCAGCGGGAAAAAGCGAAACACATGCCAGTTCAACATGCCGAGGCTACCCTGCTGATTCAGCACCATATCGCGCATGGATAGCGAGCCTGTCAACAGTACCACTGAAACGATAGACAAGCCCATCGCCAACTCATAGGAGATGGTCTGCGCGGAGGCACGCAGTCCACCCAGCAGCGAGTATTTGTTATTGGAAGACCAGCCCGCTAGCACGATGCCGTATACCGTCAGCGAAGTCATCGCCAGCAGGAACAGGATGCCAATATTCACATCGGCGATTGGCGTCAGGCGGTCATCGGGTCCCCACGGGATCACCGCAGGTGCACACAAAACGGGTATCAGAAAACCCGCTGGCGCGAGAAAGTAGATGAACCGGTCTACCCGCTCCGGAATGACGTCCTCCTTGAAAAAGAGCTTGATACCATCCGCCACCGGCTGTAACAGCCCCGCCGGTCCGACACGGTTCGGTCCCTTGCGTATCTGCATCAACGCCAGTAACCGGCGCTCAATCCATACCAGCCCGGGCACCATCGTCAGGACAAACCCGATGACAATCAATACCCGTAGCGGTATCACCACCCAAGGGTTGTTCAGTAATGTCTCCACTCTCCTCGGCCACCCCTTTATCCATCTTGCAGTATATTACAACACCGCTGCGCCCTCCGCCGCAGGCGTCAGCCGCAACCGTGCCTCATTCTGCACAACGCGACACCCTTCCGCAGGAAGCACCTCATAGCAGCAGGAGGCGTACGCGGGAACGACCTTCGCAATCTCCTCCATCACCTGCTCCGCCGAGAAGACGGGTATCGGCTTGCCCAGATAGACCGCCAGCTCCGCGAAGATGTTCAAATCGGGCTTGACTTCCGGCGACGGCGAGTTGAATGCCTTCCAGAAGCGTTGCACCCGTCCCTCGGTATTGGTAAAGGTGCCCTCTTTCTCCGCGACGCTCGCCGCGGGCAACACCACGTCTGCATATTGTGCGGTTTCGGTTAGGAACAGGTCCTGCACCACCACAAACCCGGCGTTCTCCAGGGCACGTTGCGCCAGTTCGGGGTCATGATACTTCTGCGCTACATCCTCACCCACGATATACAGCACCTGCATCTGTCCCCGTGCGGCGGCTTCCAGCATGGCGTGCGTGTTCAGGCCAGGCTCCCAAGGCAAGCCGACTTCCCACATCCGCTCGATTCGCCTGCGCGCCTCTGCATCCCCTATCGTTGCGTGCCCTGGCAACCCATCGGGTAACACGCCCATGTCCGCCGCTCCGTGCGAGTTCACCTCCGGCAGAAGGATATTCAAACCGCCGTTGTCGCGCGCGGCGTTGCCGGTCAAGATGGTCAGGTTCACCAGCAAGTGCACTAACCCGGCGTGGTCAGGATGGTTGCGCACCTTGTTTCCGCATAAGATAACTGTACCCTCGCCGAGCCACTCTATCGCCTCTTGCAGATGTTGCTCAGAAATGCCTGTTACTTCGGCAACCTGCTGCGGCGTATATGAGCGCACCGACTCCTGTAACGCCTGAAACTCTTCGGAAGGTAGCCTATCGGTCACCGCCTTGCCCGACGCCAACAACAGGTGAAGCAACCCGTTGACCAGTGTCGCTTCGGTGCCTTCGCGGTATCGCAATACCAGCGGCTCCTCGAAGCGCAGCTCGGTCTCGGTAACCTCTGGATAGGCGATAAGCACCTTCGCCCCGCGGCGGTACCACGCCTTGCGTGCGCGCAGGAACACAATCGGCTGCTCGTCCACCAGCTCCGAACCGAGAATGAACACCGATTTCGCCTTCTCGATATCGGCGATAGCGTTCTGCGCGTAGGGCACACCGAGCCGTTTCAGCAATGGATTATCCGCCAGTGGCAGCTGGATGCGCTCCAGACGGTGGTCGATATTGTTCGTGCCCACCGCCACGCGCATCAGCTTCTGCAACAGGTATGCCTCCTCGTTGGAGAGATGCGCTCCACCGATAGCACCGACCGATTTCGCTCCGTGTTGCTCGACCGCCTGCCGAATGCGTGATGCGATGAGTTGGTACGCCTCCACCCAGCTGGCGGTCACGAACCTGCCGTCTTTTCTGATAAGCGGGCTGAGCAAGCGGCGGTCGCTGTTGACATATTCGTGCCCGAACTTGCCCTTATCGCACGTCCACTCTTCGTTGACCGCTTCGTTCTCGCGTCCCAGCACGCGCACCAGCCGATTGGGACGATAATCCAGCCAGATGTTACAGCCGTTGGAGCAGCGCGTGCAGATACTCTTTTGAGATTTCATATCCCACGGGCGCGCCCGGAAGCGGTACACGCGGCTCGTCAATGCTCCCACAGGGCAGAGCTCGATGGTATTGCCGGAAAAGCGCGAAGTGAACTCGGTATCATAGAAGGTGCTGACCATCGTGTCTGCGCCGCGCTTTAAGAAATCCAGCTGTGCATCGCCCGAAATCTCCTGAGAAAAGCGTGTGCAACGGGCGCAGTGGATGCATCGCTCCCGGTCCAGCACCACGTAATCGCTAATGGGGAAGGCTTTGGGCAGGTGGCGCTTCTCTTCCACAAATCGCGATACCGCCGGGCCGTAAAACAGCGTGTTGTTCTGCAGGGGGCACTCGCCGCCGCGGTCGCAGATGGGGCAGTCCAGGGGATGGTTGATGAGTAGAAACTCCAGAATGCCACGTCGCGCCTTTTGGATCGCCACTGTATCGGTGAATATCACCATTCCCTGACTGGCTGGCAGGGTGCAGGAGGTCTGCGGCTTGGGCATCATGCGCACCGAGCCGTCCGGCTGCTTCGTCCCTGCCTCCACCAGGCACATCCGGCAGTTCGCTGCCTGCTCCTTGCCCAGGCGGGGATGGTAGCAGAAGAAGGGAATGTCCACGCCAATGCGCTTGGCGGACTCGATAATCATCTCCCCCTTGGGCACCTGAAGCTCGATACCGTTTATTTCAATAGTGACCAGTTCCTGCTCCGCCATTTGTCCCTGAGTTGCCTCCCTTAAACCGCTGCGGAATATCTTTGCGCCTCCACCATCGAATGCCCGTGTTTGATGAAATACTCGTACTCGTGCCGGTAGTGCTTGATGCTGGCGCGGATGGGCCAGGCGGCGGCGTCACCCAGCGCACAGTAGCTACGCCCATCTATCTGGTCGCAGATGTCCAGCAACAGGTCGATATCCTCCATCCGCCCGCCGCCCGCCAGAATGCGGTCAAAGATTTTGACCATCCAGCGCGTACCTTCCCGGCAGGGCGTGCACTTGCCGCAGGACTCGTGGGCGTAAAACGCTGCGGTGCGCCGCATGAAGCGGACAATGCAGACGGTATCGTTCAACACCATGAAACCACCCGAGCCCAGCATCGTGCCTGCCGCCTGAAGCGACTCGTAATCCAGATTCACATCGCACTTCTCCGCCGGCAAAATGGGCACCGAGGAGCCTCCGGGGATAACTGCCTTCAGCTTCCCTTTGACACCTCCCGCCAGTTCGAGCAGCTCCATCAGCGGCGTGCCCATCTCCACTTCATAGTTGCCCGGCTTGTTCACGTGCCCGCTCACCGAGAAGATTTTGGTGCCCGTACTTTTCTCCGTGCCCATCGATGCATACCATGCCCCACCATTGCGAATGATGGCGGGCACGCAAGAGAGTGTTTCCACGTTGTTAATCAGCGTGGGGCAGTTCCACAAACCCGCGATGGTGGGCAGGGGCGCGTGAGGGAACTTCAGGCGCGGCTGTCCGCGCTCGCCCATGATAGAGCTCATCATCGCAGACTCCTCACCGCACTCATAGGAGCCTGCGCCCATGTGGATATACAGGTCAAAATCCACCCCACTGCCCAGAATGTTCTTCCCCAGGTACCCGGCGCGATAGGCTTCGTCGATGGCGCGCCGCATCACGCGGGCGGGTTCCGTATACTCGCCGCGGATATAGATGTAGCCCACTTTAGATAGCGTTGCATACCCCGCGATGATAATGCCCTCAATCAGCTGGTGCGGATGGCGCATCATCAGCTCGCGGTCCTTGAAGGTGCCCGGCTCGCCCTCATCCGCGTTGCACTGCACGTAGTGAGGCTGACTCTCGTCCTTGGGGATGCCGTTCCACTTAATCCACGCAGGGAACCCTGCGCCCCCTCGCCCCCGCAAGCCAGATGCCTTTACCTCATCAATCACCTGCTGGCGGGTCATACCCAGCGCCTTGCGCAACGCGCTGTAGCCGCCGTGCTGCTCGTACACCTCCAGTGTCTGGATACCCGGAACGTCTATGTCTTTAAACAGTACTTTCAGCTCAGCCATCTCGCCCGTCCTGTTCCGCCTCCCTTGCGCTCTGCGCCTTTTCCAGCGCACGCTCGATGTCTTGCCGCTCGCTTTCAGACAGGTGGCACTGTACGATGGTATCCGCCAGCTGTACCACCGTGTGTTCGTCGCTCTGTTTCAGCTGCTCAATCAAGGCGTCTATCTTTTCGGGAGTGAGATTACCAAAGTAGCGATTGCCCACCTGCATGACGGGTGCGTTGCCGCAGTCGTTCAGGCATTCCACCTCCATCAGCGTGAACTGCCCATCGGGTGTGGTTTCACCCACCTTAATGCCCAGTTTCTGCTCCAGATAACGCAGAATCTCATAGCCACCGCAAATGGAGCAGGTCAAATTGGTGCATACCTCCAGCATCACCCGTCCGACGGGGCGTTTGTTGTACATCGTGTAGAAAGTCGCAACGCCCTGTACCACTGCATAGGAGGTGCCGAGCCGGTATGCTACCTCCATCAACGCCTCTGGCGGCAGGTAGCCCCCATACTCCCTCTGGGCAATCCACAGGGCTGGTAACATCGCCGCCCGCTTGGTCGGATAATGCTGTTTGATGCGTTCCAGCTCCTCAACAGCCTTCTGGGAGAAGCGCAGCTCGGGAGGGTGCTTCTCGTCGATACGCCGCACCCGGGGATATTCGCCCAGTTGAATCCGTTCGCTCATCGGTCAATCTCCCCCAGCACGATATCGATGCTCCCGATGATTGCCACAATGTCCGCCACCATATGCCCTTTGCTCATCAGAGACAATGCCTGCAGGTTCATGAAGCAGGGCGGTCGCGTCTTCACCCGCCATGGACGGTTGCTGCCGTCGCTCACCACGTAGTAGCCAATTTCCCCCTTGGGTCCCTCTATGGGCACGTACGCCTCCCCCTCCGGCGGGCGGAAGCCTTCTGTCCA
>JAPWUZ010000054.1 GCA_028275265.1 Armatimonadota bacterium
TCCGCCGCGTTGAAACTGCTGGAGGAGGGTGTCGAAAACAACCCCGATGTGTACGACATGTACTTCGAGATGGGCTGGATGTGGTACGACAAGATTAAGCAGGCGAACAACTCGGTCAAGTGGTTCCAGAAGGCTTATGAGTTCCCCGACCGCCCGGACGAGTATTCGCCCGGAATCCCTCCCGCGCGGAGGCACATGCTGGCGCACGCCTGGGAGAAAGCGGGGCTGATCGACCAGTGCCTGCTGACCTGGCAGGATATCCTACAGAAGCATGAGCGTTACTACGAGCAGCACAAGAAAGAGTACATGGCGCGAGTTCAGATAGACGTTGCCAAGCATAACTATACCCTGACCGAGTTGCGCCAGTACCGACGCTACCTGAAACAACCGCCGGACACACAGCCGCCCATCGACGTCAAGTTCGACGTGAAGGTGCGCGTGGTGGAGCCCAAGATTATCGAGGTCTCCGGCACGGTGGACCTGGGCAACTACTACGACGAGCAGATGCAGAAGATGGACTACCGCCCCGGGCGGGTGGACGTGGTGCTGCGTGACGAGGGATACAAGTCGTCCATCCTGCCGACCGATGAGAAAGAGGCAGGCGAGGTGTGGCGGCAGAAGGTGTTTACCTTCGATGTGCCCGATGTGACCATCATGCAGGAGCAGATAGCCATCATCAAGGGCAGGTTCAAGCGCAAAATCGACATGAGCAAGGACCCGATGATGTACAGCTTCAAGGCTCCACGCTACGTGGTCACAGTGCGCTTCAACCCGTTGTACGCGCCGCCGCAGACGCAGGACCGCATCGGCTGGCGAGGCGAAGGTCTCACCGATAAGCGCTACCTGCGTCTGGACAAGGTGACCACCGTGGATAAAGACGGCAAGGAGTATACTGTGGATGTGCGCCGCGTGCGCAAGCACCTGCTGCTCACGCGTGAGCAGTTGCTGAGCGGCAAAGGCGAGGCGGTCGAGTACACGGGTCTGGAATAGCACCACCCGATGTGTTACAATAGTGATAGAGTAGCCGTGCTAGCCGGGGAGCTAGCGGTGCCCTGTACCCGCAATCCGCTATAGCGGGGGTGAACTCCTGCCCGCGGTGCCGTCTTGTGGGCAGTGCCTGCGTAAGTGGCGTTGATGGTTGGGCGCTGCGCAACGGTTGACGTGCCAACCCCGCCAGGTCCGGAAGGAAGCAACGGTCAACACGCTCGCCGTGTGCCGCAGACCTACCCAACCGGAGTCAACTGCGCAGGTCGACACCCGGAAGGCGCGCATCAACGGCAGGTGCACGGCTACTCTATCACTTGCGTCTTTTGTACCCATGATGAAGCAGATAAACACTATGCGTTGCGTTATTGCTGGCATCGGGATAGTGCTGTGGCTGACAGCAGCTGTGCAGGCGGATGAGCGTGAAGTTCGCTTTCAAAGCGATGGGGTCGTACTGGCTGGCACATTGACCACACCCCATGCCTCCGCGAAATCACCCGCTCTGCTTTTAATCCCCGGCAGCGGCGCGGTAGACCGTAACGGCAACGGTGATGGGCTCAATACCGACCTCTATCGCCACCTGGCGCAGCAGCTGGCGCAGATGGGATATGTGACCCTGCGCTACGATAAACGCGGAATCGGCGCGAGCAAAATACCCGAAAAAGAGGAGGGTAAGACCACCCTGAGCCAGGTCGCCCGCGATGCACTGGCAGCCCTCAACTTCCTGCGCCAGCAACCGGAGGTGGACCCCAAGCGCGTGGGACTGCTGGGTTACGAAGACGGCGCGCTCATCGGGATGGCGCTGGCGGGAGAATTGCCTGACCCGCCCAAGGTGCTGGTGTGCCTGGCTCCGCCGGGGCGTACGCCCGTTATCATCCTGCGTGAGAACCTCCAGCAGCGGTGGCAAAGCGAGGGGTTGTCGGCAGACAAAATCCAGCGCAGGCTGGGAGATTTCGACACTGCCGTTGCCGCCCTGTACTACCGCCTGCCAATGCCTCCGCTGCATGAGGATGTTGCCCCTTACTTTATGCTGCCCGACCGCCCCTATCTGCAGGAGTTCTATTTTGAGAACCCTGTAGCGCGATTGAAGATGGTGAAAGTGCCCGTGCTGCTATTGTACGGCGAACTGGACAAGAGAGTATCGCCCAAACAAGACGGGGAGCTGTTGTGGCAACACGCACGGAACGCAGGAAACAGCAAGGTGGAGTTGAAAGTACTGAGCGGGACGGCACATGCCTTCAAGCCCTCTCCGGCGGGCGATACGCAGGAGGTATTGACGAACCCGCAGTTGCCCCTTGCGCCCGCGCTGGTGAACGCATTAAAGGAATGGCTTTCCGCCAACCTGTGAACGATGGCACACGTCGCGCTTTATAGGAAATATCGCTCGCAGACGTTCGAAGACGTTATCGGGCAACAACACGTCACCCAAACACTGCAGAACGCCATCAGGGCAGGCAAAGTCGCCCACGCCTACCTGTTCTGCGGACCGCGCGGCACGGGCAAGACCACCACTGCCCGTCTGCTGGCAAAGGCGTTGAACTGCGAGCAGGGTCCCACGCCCACGCCCTGCGATCGGTGCGCCATGTGTGTGGCTATCCGCGAGGGCAGGGCAGTGGACGTCATCGAGATGGATGCCGCTTCGGAAACGGGCATCGACGACGTGCGCGAAACCATCATCGAGAACGCGCAGTACATGCCCCAGCAGGCGCGGTACAAGGTATACATTATCGACGAGGTGCATGACCTCTCCACCAAAGCCTTTGACGCCCTGCTCAAAACACTGGAAGAACCACCCCCGCATGTGGTGTTCGTGCTGGCGACCACGGAGGTGCAGCGCGTACCAGTCACCATCCGGTCGCGCTGTATTCGCTTCGATTTCCGCCGCGCCTCTCTGGAAGACCTGGTGTTGCGCATCAATACCGTTCTGGAGCGCGAAGGTCTCACCGCCGAGCCGGAGGCAGTGCAAGCCATCGCGCGAGCAGCGGACGGCTCCTTCCGTGATGCCCTGAGCCTGCTGGAACAGGTGCTGGCGTACGCGGGCGGACACGTGGACTACGAGACCGTGCGCTCGGTGCTGGGTATTGTGGATGAGGAAGCGGTCGGCGCGGTGATTAACGCCGCCGCGCGGGGCGATGTCGGCAAGGCGCTGATGGCGGCGGATGAGATGCTTCGACGGGGAAGTAGTGTGCGCACCGTTCTGGAGGCAGTTGCCCAGCGCGTGCGCGACCTGCTGTACGCACGGGTAGGCGCGCTGGATGAAAGCCTCTCTGTGGCACAACTGAGCGCGCTCAAAGCGCTGGCACAACATTTCACCCCGGATACGCTGAGCAGGATGCTGGACGTGCTCGTGCGCGCTCAGGCGCAGTTGCGCAATGTGCCCCAGCAACGTGTGCTTCTGGATATGGCGATGGTGCAGATAGCCCGCATGAAACAGGAAACAGAGCCGACCTCTCCGATAAACAGCGGGCAGACGGTGGTGCAACCTGCCGCAGCGACACCGCCAGCCGCCGAGGTTAGGGTAGGGGAGGGTGCTACTTCGCCCGCTCCTTCTCGCTCCGAACAAGCCCAGCAGGCTTCCCCGCAGGCCGCTAAAGCCCCCGCTTCGGCTTCTACTGACGTCAAACCTTCAACGGAGACAACGCCCACGTCGGTGGACGCCGGCACGTCAGAGCTGCTGAAGCTGATTCAGGGCAGGTGGGAGCAAATCATTGCCAGAGTAGCAGAGCGCAGCCGTGGCGGTGCAGAGGTGCTTCGCGAAGCCAGTCCGGTGCGCGTAGAAGGCGAGAATACAGTGGTACTGCGTTTCCGTACCGAGTTCTCATATGCCCAGATGCAGTCTGAGAAGCGACGCCAGTTTGTGGAGCAGACCATTTCGCGCTTTCTGGGAGGCAGGGCAGTCACCATCCGGTGCGAAATGCAGCGCGCGAATCCCGCTTCTCAATCTGCGAATCAGCCGTCCAACGACAAACAGCAGGATGATGAAGAGATAAACGGTGAACAATACGCGCAAGAAGTCGCCCAGACCTTCAACGGCTATATTGAACTGGAAGGAGGATGAGAATGCGAAATCCTTTTGGCGCAAACCCGCGCGACCTGCAGAAGATGCTGGAACAGACCATGCAGCAGATGCAACAGGCGCAGGAGGAGTTGAAAAACCTGCGGGTAGAATCTTCGGTGGGTGGCGGCGTGGTGAAAGCAGTCGTCGATGGAACCGGTGAACTCATCTCCATCGAAATCAATCCGGTGGTGGTCGACCCGAACGACGTGGAGATGCTACAGGACCTGATTGTTTCCGCCGTGAACGAGGCACGCGAGCAGGCGGTTGCCGAGGCGGCACGCCGAATGACATCGCTTCCCGGTATGCCAAACATCGATCTGGAGAATCTGTTCTGAATGATGGAATACGCCAAGCCTCTGGCAAAACTAATCCGCGAACTGGAGAAGATGCCCGGTGTGGGACCCAAGTCCGCCCAGCGGATGGCGTTCCATATCCTGCGGATGCCTGATGAAGAAGCCCATGCGCTGGCGGAAGCTATCATCGAGGTGAAAGAGCGCATCGTTACCTGCAAGCGGTGCTTCAACTTTACCGATGAGGAATTGTGTCCCATCTGCCGCAACCCCTCGCGTGATGCTTCCGTGCTGTGCGTGGTGGCAGACGTGCGTGACCTGATGGCTATCGAGCGCACGCAGGAGTACCGCGGGTTGTACCATGTGCTACAGGGCGTGATTTCCCCGATGGACGGTGTCGGGACGGAGCAACTGCGCATCCGTGAGCTGCTGCAAAGGCTCCAGTCAGAGCACGTGGAAGAGGTCATCATCGCGATGAACCCGACCATCGAGGGAGATGCTACTGCCATGTACCTCTCGAAACTCATCAAACCGCTGGGAATCCGTGTGACGCAGCTGGCGCACGGCGTGCCCATTGGCGGTGACCTCGATTATGCCGACCAGGCAACGCTGATTTCCGCCCTCGAATGGAGGCGGGAATTGTGATGCCGCGGCGATAGCCAGCACTTGCAGGGCAGATTTCATTCTGCGGAGACTCCTCTCGTCTTTGTAGCGCAGGATGCCGCGCCGATCAGACCGGCATCTGTGCTTTATCCGCTTTTTTACCGATAACTCCTAGCAGGAGGACACTATACGGGGTGTGCAGCCATGTACGGTCGGCGCAAACTGGGGGAGATACTGGTAGACCTGGGCTACATCGACTACCTGCAGGTGGAAGAAGCCCTTCAGTTGCAGGCGCGCGAGGGCGGGATGCTGGGGCAGATTCTGATTCGGCTGGGCTACATCGACGCCGACCAGCTGGCGGAGGCTCAGGCGGAGCAATACGACGTCGACTACGAGAAGATTATCCCCGAGAGTGCGCAGCCCGATGCCATCGCCAGAGTGCCTGCAGCGATGGCGAGAAGCTTGAAGGTGCTGCCCCTGCGCGTGGAGGACGGCAAGCTGGTCGTGGCAATGGAAAACCCTCTGGATGTGGATGCTATCGACCTCCTGCAGCGCCACACCGGTATGTACGTGAAGGTTGTTTACACAAACCCTGAGGACCTGTTAAGAGCAATTGACTTCCACTACGGCGGAGCCACTGCCGATACCGAATCACTGGACGACGTTATCTCCGAAATCAGCGCGGCGCCCAAGGAGGAGAGCGAAAACCTGGAAGACCTCCGCAGGGCAGTGGAAGACGCACCGGTAGTGCGCATTGTAAACATGCTTCTGATGGAAGCCATCAACGGGCGCGCCAGTGATATTCACCTGGAACCGCGCCGGACGCATCTGGAGGTGCGCTACCGTATCGATGGCGAACTGCAACATGTACGCAATATCCCGCGCAACCTGACGGCAGCGTGTATCTCGCGCATCAAAGTGATGGCGGACATGGACATCGCCGAAAGGCGCATTCCCCAGGATGGGCGCATCACCATCCGGGTGGAAGGCAGGCAGGTAGACCTGCGCGTTTCCACCCTGCCCATCCAGCACGGGGAGCGTGTGGTGATGCGCATTCTGGACCGCGACAGAAGCCTGCGCAAGCTGGACGAACTGGGCTTCTCGCCGCAAAATCTGTTAACCTTCCGCTGGTTGCTCCAGCGACCGAATGGTATCATTCTGGTGACCGGTCCTACCGGCTCGGGCAAGACCACCACGCTGTATGCCGCCCTGAGGGAAATCCAGTCGGTTTCCCGCAATATTATCACCTGCGAAGACCCGATAGAATACGAGCTGGAAGGCATCAACCAGTCCAATGTGAACGAAAAAGCAGGGCTGACCTTTGCCGCGCAACTGCGTGCTATTCTGCGCCAGGACCCCGATGTGGTGCTGGTCGGTGAGATCCGCGACCAGGAGACGGCGGAAATCGCCTGCCGCGCCGCAATGACCGGACACCTGGTGCTCTCTACCCTGCATACCAACGATGCGGTCAGTGCCATTCCGCGCTTGATTGACATGGGCGTGGAGCCTTTCCTCATCAGCTCTGCTTTGGCGGGGGTACTGGCGCAACGACTGGTGCGCGTGATATGCCCGCACTGCAAACAGGAGTACGAACCCAGTCTTGCCGAGGTTCAGCTTATCGGCCGACCAGTGGAGAAGCTCTACCGCGGAGCAGGCTGTTCGGCATGTGGTGGACGAGGTTATCAGGGGCGTATCAGTGTGCATGAGGTTCTGGTGGTGGACGAGGAGATACGCGCGATGACTATCGAGCGCATGCCCAGCAGCCGCATCCTTGAAGCGGCGTTGCGCAAAGGCATGATTCCTATGTCGCAGGACGGTATCGAGAAAGCAGTGCAGGGCATCACCACGCTGGAAGAAGTTACCGCAAAGGCGTTCATCTCATCTGGTACGCCCCCTATCGACGTACTGGAAGCGGCATAAACAACCGGTCTGGCAGTTCGTCGTGGTTTTGGATGGCGAACCTCCGGGTGAGCTCAGCCCCCACCCAACCTCCCCGCGAGTGGCTTACTGCACGACACTTTCTCTGGAGGGAGGAAAGTCCAGTAAGTTTCCCCCCTCCTGACCTCCCCCGTGGACGGGGGAGGAACCATCACTCCCTCCCCGCCCGCGGGGAGGGCTGGGGTGGGGGCGAAAACGCGCGAAAAATGTCGTGGGGTGAGGCGCGGACGCGGAGGCGTCTTTCGGCTCGGCAGGAGCCTCGCCCTCTGGATGGCGTGCCTGTTCGTGGCGCGTTCCGGAGTGCATCACCGCGCAGGAATCACCAGGCGATTCCGCGTCCCACCCCGTTGCACCTCCACCGGTATCAGGTCTTCCCGGGTGTTCACCTGCACCTCAAAACTGCCGTCGCGCCCGGCCTTCACGCGTTTCCCACCAGCCGTTACCTCCGCGTCCGGTAGCGTGGCACCGCGGACGATGGTTTTACCCTCCGCATTTGTGACGCACCACGCCAGCACCGGCAGATGCGTCTGTTGCAACGCCTCTATCGCTCGCGCGACCGCATCCCGAACCTGGTAGAGTTTTTCGGCGTCACGGGTGTAATTCGTAGAGTCGGGCGCTACCAGACGGGTGTAGCCCTTTGCCCATGCCTTCGCGTCAAAGTCGGTCAGACGGAGCCGTTTTGCAACCGGTGCCGCAGCGTCCTCCAGCAGGCACAGGTACTCGTAGTCTTCGATGCCTTCGCGCATGGCTTCGTAGCGCAGGCTGCTGCGCGGAGCCTCCTTGCCCGGATACACTATCCAGTTATCGCCCGGCGCAAGCTGCTCGTCCAGCGGTTGTCCCCAGAAGTTGTAGCCCCAGTGTAAAAAGCCGGTGGCACCCGTCAGGTGATTCAGCCAGTGCAGGATGCGCGTTTTGAGGAGGGGGTAGTCTATCAGCCGATTCGGATACTTGCCCTGCGGCACACACGCGACATAGAACCACAGTTCCGCTCCCCGTTCCTGCGCCCGTCGATACTGCTGGAACCACTGATCGAGGAAGTTCAGCTGGGGTACCCACACCTCCAGATAGCCCTCCAGATTGGGCACGTGGATGGCGTCGATACGTCGCAGGTCAGGCGCAAGGCGCTTTACCCGCTCGGAAAGCTGCTTCCACGAATCGACGTTCACTTCTATCGGTTCATCTGCCACATGGATCATACAGCGTTCCAGCCAGCCTTTCTGACGCAGGTGCTCTTGAAGCGCAGGGAGCCACTCCTCCAACGGAATCCACTCTGTTTGACCGGTTGCCTCGTTCTCACAGCGCAACGGGTAAGCCACGAAGTTCTTGTCTTCCCACTGCCCGTGTTCGCGTCCGCCTACGTGTTGCAGCTCGATGAACTCGAACCCTGCGTCGAGAAAGGTCTGTATCCAGCGGTCCAGCACGCTGAAGTCGAGGCGCAGTTTGCCATCGGCTCCCCGAATCGCCTTGTTCGTGCCCCAGGGTACCCACGTGTGGTGGTGGTATTGGCGCATGAGGCGAGCCGTCCGTGCCAGTAGCTGCCAAAACTCTTCGGAGAGGTACTCCACCCCCTGTTTCCTTGCCAGCTCGCCGTCGTTCATCCACACGGTGACTTTCAGGCGCGTGCGCTGCGGAAAGGTGAAGTTGTACACAGTGAGGCGCGCAGGCACCTGTATTTGCCCTTCTTGCAGTCGCACCGTCACCGTGCCGCGGTAGTCGCCTGCCGGGGCGTTCGAAGGAACCTGCCACTGGACGTAGATGGGCTGATTCTGCTCCGGCTGCAGAACGATGCTCTTTTCCTCCAGCAAGCCGTCGGGATAATCGGCAGGGGCTTTTCGTACCAGCTCCTCTTCGGGGGTTGCGGTGGAGTTCTTATTGACTCGGTGATACTCCACAAAGGCATAACGGAAGGCAGAGACTGGGATGACGCTTCGACTCCCCTGCTTGCGCAAAGGCGAGCATTCCACGCTCTCTACCCGAACAGCAGCCGGAGTGCGCAGTACGATTTGTGCGCCTACCTGCTGATTCCGGGCGGCGGAGACCGCTATCTCCCGACGCGCTCCCGCAGGGGGCGGTGTATCGCGAAAAACGTTATGCAATGAATGCGTCGTCCACCATTGCATCTCTGTCAGCGATAAAGCGACCATCGTCAGCATGACAGGAACCATGTGCGTGCCCACTCCTCCTTCCTTTTGCCAGAGTTTGCATCCGGCGTTTCGAGTTCGACCAACACATCCGATACGAAGCGCAGGTCATGGCTATTTTCCTCAATGAGCCATCCATCTCCTTTGAGTAAGCGCGCATCAACCTTTATGCAGCCCTAAGCCTGCGGCTGCAACACCTCTGGTGACTTGCGATGATAACCTCATGCCGGTATACTAACCGTAGAGTATGGTGCCGAAGGGGGAAGCGATGGTCATTTTATACATCACCCTGAACACGGACGAGGAGGCGCGGGCGATTTCGCGCGCGTTGCTGGAAAAACGGCTGGCGGTGTGCACCAACTGGTTCCCCATCACCTGCGCCTATCGTTGGAAAGGGGACATTGTGGAGGAACCCGAAACGGTGCTTATCGTGAAAACGCTACCGCAGCTCTACGAGTCTATTGTGCATGAGGTGCGCCGACGCATTTCGTATACCAACTTCATCGCGCAAATCGATGTGCCGAAAATAAATAACGAGTTCGCCGGGTGGCTGGAAGAGGAACTTTGCGACAAAGGCGAGAATTGAGAGGTTAAACGTTTCTCACCACAAAGGGCACAGGGAAGGTGGAGGGAGGTAGAGAGTTGGTCAGCTGGCGGTGGATGATGGGCGTGATGGTCGCCATCAGTGTGATGGCGGGGCAGCTGTTCGCGCAGTCAGCCGAGCCGACCGCTCCCACGCCGTTCCTGCAAGCCCTGCGCTGGGAGGAGAGCGTGTTGCATATCGTGACCTCCGGCAAGGTAACTTTCCACACCTTTACCCTGCGTGAGCCGTTGCGCGTGGTGATAGACATCTCGCCCTGTGCCCTTCCCACAGAAAGCCTCCAGCCGGAGGGCGATACACCGACTTCAGTAGAGCGATTGCGCTGGGCGCAGTTCAAGGAGGGTGTGGTGCGCGTGGTGCTGGACCTGCGTGAGAACACCCAGTATGCCCTCTCGACCGCTGCCGGCGGCAGTGAAGCGATGCTCGCGCTGGGAGGTGCGCCCGCAGAGACGGGGACGAAACCACGCCCGTCCGCGCCGGCCGCCAAACCGGTGAAGCCCCCTTCACCTCCTGCCGAGCTGGTGCAGATGGAATGGCAACACGATAAGGACAGCGCGCGCCTGCGCCTGAAGCTCAGCCGCAAAGTGCCGGTGCGCCTGCGCCCGCTCAAAGAGGGGTACAGCACCCTGCTGGAGATGCCGCAGGTGAAACCCGGCACCGACCTGCCTGCCGACTGGAAGGTGAATCATCCTCTCATCGAAGAGGTGCAGTTCTCGCCGGATGAGAAAGGCGTACGCTCGGCGTTACTCATTCGCACCAGCCGTGCTGCCGCGCTGAGCGTGGAGTACGACGAGCAGCAGCCGGTGATTACGCTGGCGGTGAACCGCCCCCGCAACGCACACGGCAAACTATCTGAGAAGCATATCGTCATCGACCCCGGACATGGAGGGAAGTCGCTGGGAGCAGTCGGTCGGGAGAGGGATTCGGTGGTGTATGAGAAGGATATCACTCTCGCCATCGCCCAGAGGGTACAGGCGTTGCTGTTGAAGGAAAAGGCGACGGTGACCATGACCCGCGAGGATGATAGCACCGTCGACCTCTACGATCGCCCCAAACTGGCAAACGAAAAAGGAGCGGATTTCTTCATCAGCATTCACTGCGACTCCACGCCTCAGCCCAACTCCGCCAGCGGCACCACCACTTATTATCACGCTTCCGACCCCGATGGACGTGCGCTGGCGCAGGCTATTCAGAAGCATTTGGCAGCGGTGACGGGCCTGCCCAATCGCGGCGCCCAGACCGACACTGCCATCTATCAATCGGGGTTTGCCGTGCTGCGCCGCAGCGAGATGCCTGCAGTGCTGATTGAGGTTGCCTACATTAATAACGACAAAGACCGCGCCAAGCTCAAAGACCCCAAGTTCCAGCAAAAAGTGGCAGAAGCGATTGTGGCGGGGTTGAAAGCGTATATCGAAGGGGAGCGCGAAGAGCAGGTTGCCGAGGGAACGGAGGTTCACATACGCCCTGCCTCGGACAGGAAGGAAACTGAGCTACCCGTGCAGATACCGGAGCAGTTGTAAATGAGAACCTTACGTTGGATACTGGTTGTCGTTTTGCTGGCTGTGCTGGCTTTTGGTGGAGGATACTGGTATGCCAGCCGCCGTCCCGAACTGGCTCCCAGACCAACAGGCGTGACCAGCAAGCCGTCGGTGGTGGTGTATGTGCCGCATTTTGCGGACAACCGCACCGAATGGGAAGCCAAGCCCGTGCCCGTTCGCGAAGGGGAGGACCCTTTGCGTATCGCATTGGAACACCTGCTGATTACCCGCGATACCCCCTTCCCACAGGGTACGCGCCTGCTACGGGTGAGCGTGAAGGATGGACTGGCGGAGGTGGACTTCAGCCGCGAGCTGATAGACAACTTCCCCGGCGGTTCCACCACCGAGGCGATGATTGTGGAAAGCCTGTGCAAGACACTGGCGCAGTTTTCGGACATCGAAAAGGTGCGTATTCTGGTGGAAGGCAAGCGGATAGACACCATCGGGGAGCATATAGACCTGAGCCAGCCCGTGGCAGTACGCCCGAATGCCTCATAACAGGGCTGCCCGCCCACGATAAAATCATGCGCTATGACGGAGTATTCATTCTCTGTGTCGTCGGTGGTTCAGGTTTTTCACCACAGAGCACACAAAGAGATGATGTTGGATCAGAGATGTCTGCGTACATGAATTTCTAAAACTCCATAAGCCTGCGGCTACATTTTCTGAATTTCAGAAACGCCTGTCTGACGTTCCGCCCTTGTCTGTTTCTTTCAGCCCCCCTCTCCATAT
>JAPWUZ010000075.1 GCA_028275265.1 Armatimonadota bacterium
GGGAGGTGATGGTGGTGCGATACGCTGCGCGACTTTTTAACACGGCAGACTGGCTGGGCGTCGCCGCTGTGGTTGTTTCCTACTTCCACTGGTCAAACTACCAGATGGCACAGCGTCAGCGCGGGGAGTTGGAGGTGCATCTGGCGATGGCGCTTGCGCTGGTAGCGGGGCTGGTCTACCGCGTCTATTGGCAGCGTGTGCCTTCTCGTTATGCGGAAATTGGCGCACGGACAGCGTTTCTGGCTTCGGCGGTGCTGGTGTTTGCCGGGTGGGTGACGGAGGCGGTTACGCTGGCGGCGGGCGCGAATCTGCAATTCCTTCTGGACGGGGCGCGTTTCTCGCAGCGGGCGCGCTACGCCGTTTACTGGATGAGCCCATTACTCTACCTGATACTTGTCTTCATCGCTCCCACCTACGAGGATCTCCTCTTCCGGATGATTGTCGGCTTCTACTTTCTCAGTATGTTCGCTGGCGAGATGCCAGAAGAAGACGCTCAGGGAGGCAAAAACCCCTATGCCGAGGTGCTGGGTAACACCGTTGCCGTGATATTCCTGCTGTTTCTTCCAACGGCGGCAATCGCGCTGCTGGTCTCCCCGAGGGCAACGACGGCAGAAGGTCAGCTGGTGGAGCGGGTTCTTGCTGGTTTCGGTTTAAGCCTGCTGCTTCTGGTAGCGGTGTGTCTCCTTGCGGAGAGACGCAGAAAGCGTGGCGACGGACAACGACCGCCCGATGCCGGTACACGCGCACCCGTCTCGCCGTGTCCTGTCCGGACCTCGCAACACGCGCGTCCACTACCCGATAAGGGGGAATAAAGACGGAGCTGTCCTCTATGGAGTCAGTCTGCCATCGCCTCAACTCTTATCGGCTTGCAACTACCGCAACCTGTGGCGGCTGCAGCAGACGCTGGCGCATCTGGCGGGATTGCACGTGGTAGCCCTCGTGTAGATAAAGCCACAACTTGAGGCGCACAGGAAGCACCGGCTGTGCCAACAGTTCAATGGTTGCGTAGCGGCGCGTGTCGGCGGGCTTGCCGCGCTCTTCGCCCCAGAAGCCCTGCCGTACCCGGTTGCAGCCGTCGTTTTCGATGAGAAGCAGGGAGAGGCTTTCGCTCAGGTCGCTCGGGTGGAAGAGCGTCAATACCGGCGGAACCCAGTCGCCCATGCGCCAGCCGAAATGCACCTTCGGGCCGAATAGCTCCAGAGGCTGGTCTCCTGTGCCCACGAAGTTTGGGAAGGTCTTCGTCCACCAGCGGGCGTTGAATCGCGCCTCCAGCGCAACGAGTTCCTCTGCTTCCGCCGACAGCGGATGCACCTGCACACTCATCTCTACCAGTGGTAGACCGGCAAACACGCGGTAGCGCTGCGTTGCCCGCAGGGGCAGGTTGCCCCCGCCAGCGGTGACCTCCACCGTCACCCACACCGGATTGCGCTCTACCACGCGCACGTTTGCCCTGCCGTTGCGTTGCCACAGGATGTCGTCTATCACGAACTGCGCGGTGTCTTGCGCGGGGCGTTTGGGGTCGCTCCGGCCGAATGTGCCCATACCCGCACCGCCGCTTTGCGCAGCGTAGTTCCTTCCGCTGCGTTTGGAGCGTAAGCGGGTGAGTGTGCCACCGGAATCCTCGCGCCACTCCAGCTCCAGCACACCGTTGTCTATCCGCAGCACTCCGCTGCCGGTCTGTACCTGGATAGACGGTGAAAGCACTCCCCGCGCTGGCGATACCCCCAGCAAGAGCAAGCCGCTTTCCTCTACCGGCTCCAGCGCTACCCACTCCAGCGCAAGGTTGCACACCCGTCGGTCGTCGCCAGTGCCTTTCTCCGCCGGACGGTGCGCCTGCGCAAAGAGCAATCGCACCTCCGCAGGTTGAGGAGACGGGCTTTTGCGTGGCGGCAGGTTCACCGCCAGCGTTTGCCAGCCGGGGCGCATCTCGATCTCGTCCACCTTACTCCCGTCGACGAAGACGGCGGCCCTGTTCTGCCAGAGCACCTGACCGTGAAGCAGAAGCCGGTACGTGCCTCCGGCGGGAACGGGCAGGCGCAGTACCGTCTCACGTCCTTCACCAGGTATCCAGCGTATCGTATTGCCCTGCCTCCATGCCTCGCGCTGAGCCATGCCTCGCACGAGCACCCGCTCGTCGCCGGGTGAGCCGATGTCGATGCGCCAGCTCTGTGTGCGCGGGGGGACGATGAAATGCAACCTGCCACCAGCGATATGCGTGGGCAGGGGGGTGCCATCGGGCAGATGTACCTGCCACGCTCGCCGGCGCAAACCTGCTGGCAATAGTGCGGACAATGGCATCCCTCGTGCCTCATCCGCACTGGCGATAAGCAGGCAGGACACCTGCCCCTGGCGAGGCGACGGCAGAAGCCTTGGCACAGTGGCGACGGTAAGCAGCAGCGCGCGTTCGTGGAAACCTGCGCTGTCGCGCCAGCGGAGGGTTACGGTTGTCTGGCGGGCTATCGGCTGTGCGCTGAACGGTATCGGTAAACGCACCTCTTTACGCGCGCCCTCACGCAGTTCGCCAACGCGGATACGCGCTCCTGAAAAAACGACCTCCACGTCCCGGGCGGTCTCGCCGGGCACATCCTGCGCAGGATGCCACCACCGCATGTCGCCATGCGGCGTGTGCGGCGCGTTGGTGACCACGACCGCAGGCGCGTGAGAGCTGACAGAGGTGTTCAGCAGGCGTACGTCCGCATTGCGTCCTACCACTAGTGGGCGAAGCAGATACGCCGTTCGCACCCGCCCATCGCGGTCGTGCCACGAGACCTGTACGTACACTGTCTTCATGCCCCAGTCGGCGAAGGATTTGACCTCGCAAGGCAGTTGCACCTGCCTGTTCTCCGCAGGCGCAAGGCGCAGGGTGATAGGCTTGCCCTGCACACTGGCGATTTTCGCGCCGATTTGCAGCGTCACGGTGACGGGCGCCGCAGTCAGGTTCTTGACCGTTACAGGCAGGTTCACCGTGCTGCCGGGGTAAGCGAACCACTGCGGGGCATTTACCTGCACCGGCGCGTAGACCAGCTGGTAGGCGGAGAGATACTGCACGGTGTCCTCAAACGGTAAAGAGTTTATCTGACGTGGGATAAAGTGCCTGCCGTCTATGGTCAGTGTGGTCACTTCCGCCAGCGGCAAGCCATCCACTTCCGGAGGGTGCAGACGGACGGTCTGCGGCTGCCAGGTGCGGTTTTCGACGAGCAGAAAGCGGGTGGTTCCCGCCCGCAGCACTGCGCTCATCAGGTCGGGGGTGTCGGGTAGGCTACCATCCGCGAGGCGGAGGCATTTGTCGCAGGGCACACCAGCCACCTCTTCCAGTGCTTTCGCCCACCAGCGCGGGTCGTCGCTGAAGATGCCGTTCACGGCGAGCAGACGGGAGCTACCGACCTCTGCCAGCACATCGCGCGGCAAGCCGTCACTGTAAAGGCTAAGTGCTTTGCCTTGCGGCAAGCGGCTGCGACGGCTCTGCAGGGGAGCACGGAAGACCGTATCGCCCTCGGTGAAGCGAGCGGTGTCTGTCGGTTCCCACTCCACGCTTTCTTTCTCGCCTGCGGGCACGTCGGGGGTAGAGATTTGCACCCAGTCCAGCGCGAGATTGCAGGCTCGGCTCTCGTCTTTGAACCGCTGTGGCTCCTTTTCGCGCGGTATCATCGCCTCCGAGAACTTCCACTGTACCTCCGCCACCCGAGATGCGCCGATGGCAGCGGCAGGGATACGCACCTCGTACACTCGCCAGCCCGGTTCCAGCATGACCTCGCCAACCCGCTCATCGTTGACTATCACGCGCACCTGGTGTTGCCACATCACGCTGCCGTGCCAGCGCAGGAGCAGGTCGGTATTCGGCAGGGCGGGAAGCAGAAAGGTGGTGATTGTGCCTGTGCCGGGCGTCCACCGAACGGTTGCCTGGGTGCCCGCGCCGTATGCACCCGGCGGCAGTCTGCCCCAGTCCTCGCGCCCGCTGAATCCGCTCTGTAATACCCGCTCGTCGCCCGGTGTGCCAATGTCTACCAGGAAATTGAACCGCCGGGCGGGCGTTCCGGACTGCACGGAAGGTGTCGCGGACATCGTTTCGCCGGTCCAGTCCTCCGGTGACGCCGAGACGATAAGCGTGCGGTCGCCCTGTTGGAGCCATTCTTTGAGCACCTGCGCTATCCGCTCCCGCTTGCCGTTCAGCCCGAAGCCCGCTCCGCCTGATGGGGCTATCAGCACACGATAGTTTTGCAGATGTTGCAGGTCGGTTTCACTCTGCAGAAGCACCTCGAAGGGAACCTGTATCGCCCGGAGAGCCTGCACCGCACGGTACAGGTCGTTCGGGTCGCCTGTTCCGCTCTCGAAAATCCAGTCGTTGACCAGCAGGGCGACAGGGGCTTGCGTTTGCGGGCGAGGGCAGGTCAGCTGCCAGAGGGTGCTGTACAGCAGGTTGGTCTGGCAGAACCGCTTGCCGCCCTCGAAGCTGGGCTCGAGGTTGGAGCCCTCCCACCACTCGTTCCAGCTGAGATGCAACACACCGTCCACAAAGCGCATCAGGTTACCCACCCAGAAGCGGTCGTAGTGGTGCGGCTCGGGGAGGTAGCCGGTACCCGGCACGCGGATGCCCCAGTCGAAGTAGCGGTGTTTGAGATGGTCGAAGAACACGCCGCCACACCTGCGGGTGACCGCTGCCTGCAGGAAGCGGTCCGCGTCCTGCTCGTGTGGCACGCCGAAGATGCCCGCATACGAGTGCGCCCCGCCGAACACACGCGCAAACCGCTCGAAGCCAAAGCCCATAAAGGGTGCATAGCCCACGTCGAATGAGGCAGACAGACCGGGCAGACCAAACTCCTGCTGTATCAGCTCCTCCATCCTGCGCCAGTCGTGCTGCCATATCTCATACTGATATTCAATGCTAAGCGCACGCTGGAAGCCGGTGCTGTTGACATCCATGCGGATATCTTCGAAGCGGCGATACTGTGTGCCCCATTCCGCGTTGAGGCGTTCGATGGTCTGGTATCTCTCCCGCAGCCACTGCTGGAACCCCTGATGGTCTATGCTGAGCTGCGGCGCGCCGTTACGCGAGTAGACCAGCTGGAACGGCTTCCCGCCCAGCCACGTCCACACGGGCGAGCGGGCATACTGGCGCATCCAGTGGACAGTGTCGCGCCGCTCGCTGACGTTGCGCCAGAACTCACGCATGGCGAAGTTCTCGCCGTCCTGATACAACCCCATGAAGAGGCGATAGCCCAGCGCATGCACGCGCTCGGTGGCTTTCAGCACGGTGGCTTCGCGAGGCTCTCCGCTTTCGCCGCGCCAGCCCTGCCCCCAGTAGTCCATGTACAGATGGGTCATTCCCCAGTCGGCGGCGAGCAGTTGCGAACGCACGTTGTCGGCGAGTTTGCGGCTGTCGTAGTAGCCGTAGAGGGGCGTGTTGTGGATACCGTTGATCCAGTTTCCCCATTCGCCCGCGTGCGTGTCCCATTCGTACCAGTAAAAGTATGCCGCACCCACCAGGGGCAGTTTTTCCGATGCCTGATGCATATCGGGCTGCATGATAAGGCACCCTCCCGCGTGTGGTCTCGGAAGCAATCGTTCTTGATGGGTTAGAGAACTTCCTGTCGGGGCCAACGAGCAAGCCTTTCCAGCAGGAACAGCCCCGGCGATGGCGGTGACGTTTTCTACACTTGTGCGCCCACGAGATTTTTTTGGATTTTTGCGAAAAACCGTGTGAAAACGCTTGACACTTTTGGCATAGCAGTATATAATACCGGTGTTACAATAAACTATAACACCGGTTGTGAGAACAATGAGCATTCAAGTTGTGGACAGGAACAATCCGCTACCGCGCTACGTTCAGGCGATGCTGATTATCCAGCAGCGCATCCGTTCGGGCATGTATCGCCCGGGCGGGCGCATCCCCGGCGAGCGCGACCTGGCGGCAGAGCTGCGCGTCAGCCAGATGACCATGAACCGGGCGCTCATGGAACTCGAGAAGCAAGGCTGGATACTTCGTGAGCACGGTAAAGGCACTTTTGTGCCGGAGAACTTCTGTCCGCCGCCTCCTGAGGTGCTGCAAATCGGGGTGGTGACGCACATCCCTGCCGAACACGCTCTGGAAGACTTTTATCTCGGCTCACTCTTTCGGGGGATGCAACGCGCCATGGTCAACTCCTCTGTCAGCCTGTCCATCCTGGAAGTGCCTGCAGATGAAATAGAAAAAATCGGTGAAGCGCTTCTGGACGGCTTGCTGGTGCTGGACATGCTGGAGCAGAACGTGGAAAAGGTCAACCAGCTTGGCGCTTCCTGGGAAGGGCTGGAGGTGCCCTTTGTGGATAGCGACAACGTCGCCGGAACCCGTGCGGCTCTGGAACATCTCATCGGTCTGGGGCACCGGCGCGTTGGTGGTGTGTTTGCTCTGCCCCATACCTGCAACACTCAGGACCGCCTCCGAACGTTTCGGGAGACCCTGCGAGAAAGGTGTATTCCAATAGACGACTCGCTCGTCCTCATGGAGGAAGAAGCAACATTGATATCACAAACCGGGCGCGAAAAGATACGGCAGATACTTCGCTCTTCCGAACGCCCGAGCGCTTTCTTCTGCGGAGGCTATTATCTGGCACTGGAGGTCATGCGCATCGCGCGGGAGGAGGGTTTGCGTATACCCGAAGACCTTTCGGTAGTGGGCTTCGACGACCCGGTGTCTGCGGCGTTGTTAAGCCCACCATTGACGACCGTGCGTCAGCCTCTGGATGAGATGGGGCGTCTGGCAACGGAGATGCTTCTCGAATGGCTGAAGAATACGGCACCACCCCGCCACCGCGTCGTGTTGCCGACGCAACTGATGGTGCGTCAGTCTACCACGTCGCCGGGCGGTAACACATAACGACCACACATAAGGAGGGTTCACAATGCATCGCGACAACCGTAGTTTTGCCTTCACGCTGATTGAGCTGCTGGTAGTCATCGCGATTATCGCGATACTTGCAGCCATTCTGTTCCCGGTGTTTGCACAGGCACGCGCCAAAGCCCGGCAAACCGTGTGCCTGTCCAACCTTAAGCAGCTGGGAACCGCCACCATGATGTACGCCCAGGATTACGATGAGACCCTGTGGTGGCAGGCGTTCCCCGGTTGCTACACCGACCCGAACACGGGGCAGACGGTCAACCAGCTGTATTTCCCGGACCAGCTGTACCCCTACGTGAAGAATGCCGCCATTTTCAAGGAACCGGACTTTAGCGGTTACCCATGGCTGGCGTACTGCTGCTTTGCTCCCTCCCCTAACGTGAAAAGCCTGGAGGACTACCATCTGGGCTATGGCTACAACGAGTTGCTGATGGGAGGTAGCCTGCGATTCGGCGGCTGGCCGCTGGCGGCGATTAACGAGCCCGCCGAAATCGGTGTGCTGGCGGATGGCTACATGCCCTGGAACAGCTTCATCGGCTACTACCTGGATGCGGGTGACGGGATCAAGCGCACCTACTGGCTCAGCAGTGACCAGCAAACCTGGTTCTACGGTCCGCCCCGCCATAACAGCGGTGCAAACTTCATGTTCGCGGACGGGCACGCGAAATGGGCGCGAGTCACGCTGACCAGAGAGAGCCCGGTATTCTGGGGCTACTACAAGGTACGCCTCCATCCCACCGAACCCTGACGCTAAAGGAGAACACAGCGGATGAAGAAGGAGATTTCGCCAGCGGTTGCTGCGATAGTCATCGTCGTGATTGTGGTGGTGATTGCACTGGTATACTGGCAGAGCACGCGCAACGAGCCAAAGCTGCCACCCGCGCCACCGTCTGGTCCGATTGAATTGCCCCCCAGCCAGCAGGGGCGCCCGATGCCGGGAGGAATGCTTTCCAACCCCATTCAGAATGCACCCTCCCCGGGAAGGTAAGCAAACCAGCACGAGCCCCTCTTGGAGACAAGAGGGGCTTTTTTGTCACCCCCGTGAGCTGGCAAAATCTTGCAAAACCGGCATATCCTCTGGTATAATGCTAACTGCCGCAACCCGTCTGTGTTGTCCAGTATCTGCTTCCTGTCACCTGTCGGGTAACACGGACGACGCGAACGCTCCGGCGAGAGCGACTCATTACTTTGAAAGGAGGTGAGGTAATGAGCCGTCTTGCGCAAGGACGTACCGTCGTGTTCGTGAGTACTTACCCACCTGTGCAGTGTGGTATAGCCACCTTCACCCGGGATTTGGCCAATGCTGTCGAGCTTCACGGATGGACACCGCTGGTGATTCCCGTAGATAAAGGCGATGTGGACTATGCCGACCAGCGTGTCATCTGGCGAATCCGCAAAGAGCGAGTGGAAGACTATGAGCAAGCGGCGCACTTTCTGAACCGTCTGCAACCCACTGCGGTGAGTTTGCAGCACGAGTTTGGCTTGTTCGCGGGCGAGATGGGTGAGGAGGTCTTGCGCTTTGTGCGTGCGCTGCGTGTGCCGCTGTTTGTCACGCTGCATACCATCGAGCCGCAGCCGCGCGACATCATGAAACGCATCCTGCGGGAACTCGTGACGCACGCCCAGGGCGTGATGGTGATGTCGCATACAGCCATTCGGTTGTTGAAGCTGGTGTACCATATGCCCACGCACCACGTGCATATGATCCCGCACGGCGCGCCCGATGTGCCGTTCAGCAGCACCGAGGTCGCCAAGAGCAAGCTGGGTCTGGAGGGCAGAAAAATCGTCTCCACCTTCGGACTCATCAGCCGAGGGAAAGGGATTGAGGATGTGATTACTGCCCTGCAGGATGTGGTGCCGCATCATCCCGATGTGCTGTATCTGATACTCGGGCAGACCCATCCGAACGTGCGCGCCTATGAGGGCGAAAGCTATCGCGAGTCGTTGATGGCACTCGTGGAGCAGCTGGGTCTGCAGAGCAATGTGCGGTTTGTCAACAGCTACCTGACGCAGGAAGCCCTGCTGCGTTACCTGGCGGCAACCGATATCTATATCACGCCGTATCCCAACCCGGGGCAGATTTCCAGCGGTACGCTGACCTACGCGCTGGCGTGCGGGTGCGCTGTGGTGTCCACGCCTTACCTGTATGCGCAGGAGCTGCTGGCAGATGGACGAGGCGTACTGGTTCCGTTCCGCAACCCGAAGGCTATCGCAGAGGCGTTGAATCGCCTGCTGAGCGATGATGCCTATCGCGAGGGGCTGCGCCGCAAAGCGTATCAATATAGCCGGCACACCACGTGGACGTCCGTCGGGGCGCAGTTCGGTCTGTGGCTGAGCCGGGCAACTATGGCTTATTATGCCACAGAGATGCCGTATCCGGGGCACTATCTGTCGCCAGCGTTCGCGCCGGGTGGTGATACCGCTCAACCTGTGACGACACCGGAGCGGTTGTCCGATGCGGTTTGACTATCTGCAGACCCTGCTCGGGCCGCTGGGGGTGTGGCAGCACGCAAACCTGCGCACCCCTGCCCCCGAACACGGTTACTCGATAGACGACCAGGCGCGTGCGCTCATAGTGGCAACGCTGGCGAGAGAGCAGATGCCCGCCGCCCTTCACGGCGCGCTGTGCGACCGTTGCATGCGCTACATCCGCAGCGCATTCCTGCCCAATGGAAGGGTGCGCAACTTTCGCTCGGCACAGGGCAAATGGCTGGAACCCGTCGGCAGCGATGATGCGCTGGGACGCACGCTGTGGGCGCTTTATATATGGCTGAAACATCATCCGTCAGACCATTCCGTCCGGAATATGGTACGGCGCATGGAACGCGCCATGATGGAGGTGCATTCGCCGCGCGCGCTGGCATTTGCTGCGCTGGAGACCGAGAATACCGACCTGCTGCGCCGTACGGTGGATAAACTGCTGGCGGGATACCGCCATTACAGCGACCGCGAATGGCGGTGGTTCGAGCCGGTAGTGACCTACGAAAACGCACGCCTGCCACACGCGCTGTTTGTTGCCGC
>JAPWUZ010000055.1 GCA_028275265.1 Armatimonadota bacterium
CTCATACAGCAGCTGCCCCTTCTCCAGAATCTCTTGCCGAACGAAGCCGCGCTCCTGCGTTAGGCGGTCGAACTCCTCCGGAGTATAGACTAAGACGTCTACGCCGACGCGCGGGTGCAGTAGTTGCAACACCTCACGGATGCGGTCCAGAAAGCGCAGGGAGGTCTCTTTCACGACCACAAGGTCTACATCGGACCACTCATCGACCTCCCCTGTCGCCAGCGAGCCAAACAGAAGGATGTGCTGCGGGTTATAGTTCTCGATTAAAAGACGAACCCAGCGCCCCAGCTCGGCCTCCAGCAAGGTGCGACGTTCCTCTGCATTCATCATGACACCCCCTGCGTGGCGCGGAACCCTCTATCGGTATTATACTCCGCCGCTATGCTCATGGCGAGGGTGTCTCCTCCATCAACCGCTTGACGCCATCGGAAATGGTTCCGTCGGGGGCTTTCCAGACCTCGATGCGCTTGCCCAGCTGCTTTGCCCGCCGACAGAGGCGTTCCATGACACCTCCCGCTCGCACCCAGACCGCAAACACCACATCCGCCAGCGCGAATACCAGTTCGTCCCTGCGCTGATTGTGCAAGCCCAGGCTGCCCGCCTGCAAGGGGAACGGCGACAGCACCAGGTCACGGTCGGTGCGGAACTCCAGTTCATACAACCTCGCTGCCGGGAACAGTGGACGGTTCAAATCTTCGCCCAGCGCGTCGAGCAGCCCCCTGTCCAGCACCGTCACCGAGGGCTTTTCCGCCCGAACCGCCGCGATGGCGACTCGTTGATAGGACGGCGTGTTGTGCCCGGTGACGGGGATGCCGCCTTCGTGCATTGCCTGCCGGGTAATCTCGTCTACTGCCTCCAGCGCCAGATGGGGTGCGCCGCGCGAGCAAGCGACCGCGAAACGCCAGCCTTCCTGTAACAGATGGAGTGCCCCATGCGCGAAAAGCACCGGTGGCGGCTGTTCGCAGAAGGCTTCGAGCGCGAGCGGATACAGCCGGTGCTGTGCAGTCAGCACCTCCACGCCGTGCCGCCGCACCAGTGCGTGCATCTGCCCAAACCGCTTCCACCAGGTCGGATTGGGTTCGGTCAGTGCCTGCGCTGCCTGTGGCGAAAGCCCCCACTCCTGTTGCAACGTCTCCAGCGGGGTGGACAGGAACTCGTACACAGACACCCGCGACCGCGCCCAGCGGTGCAGCACCTGTGCGATTTGACGCTCCCCCAGATGCGGCACACAGGTCAATAACAGGGCGAACCGGGAGGGCAACCAGTCTCGTTTCGCGGAAGCCATAGCGCTGTCTCTATTCCCCGTATGCACCGTGTTCTCCTGCGGCAGGAGAGCGATATGCACAACCCGAAAAGGTGTCATGAAGGCACTGACATGGAGGAACCGTTGAGAAGATGCGTGTGTTAATCACGGGAGGAGCGGGTAAGCTCGCCCAGTATGTGGCACAGGCGCTGTGCGACAGACATGAGGTGATACTGACGGATAAAAACCCGTTGCCGGAAGGCTGTGAGGACGTGCGCAAGCACATGCCGTTCCTGCAGGGGGATTTGACCCACAAGGAGCACTGCTTTCGCGTGACGGAAGGGATAGACGCCATCGCGCATCTGGGGGCTATCGCCGGTGCAGGACCCGATACCTTTATGGTGAACACGGTCAGCACGTGGAACCTGTACGAAGCTGCACAGGCGCACGGCGTGAAGCGCGTCGCGCTTGCCAGCAGTATCAACGCGCTCGGCTTGGGACCGTACCGCATTTCGGAGAAAGGGTTCCCGTTGCAGCGGTTACCAATAGACGAAGAACAACTCGCCGACCCGCAGGACAACTACTCCCTGTCCAAGTACGTCAACGAGCTGACGGCGCGTGCGTTTTTCAGCGCATACGGTATCCGCACACACTGCCTGCGCCTGTGCGGCATCTGGCGACCGGAGTGGTTCGAGACCTACCGCCCTCGCCCACTGGAACAGCTGAAACGCCCGAATCACGAGGGTTATCTGGTGAGCACGTGGCACTACGTGCATTCGGTGGATGCGGCAGAGGCGTTTCGGCTTTCACTGGAAGCGGACGACGCGCCCGGCTTTGCCGTCTACTATGTGGTGGCGCCGTCCACCAACCGCCCCGAGCCGACAAGGGACCTGATTGTCCGTTTCCTGCCGCAGTGGCTGCCGCTGGCGGAAGGGATTACAGGCAGACGGGGGCTGTATAGCACCACAAAGATCGGACGCGAGCTGGGCTGGCAGGCGCGCTACCTGTTGCCCGAAGAGCATCTGAAAGGAGGCACGCCATGAAAATCACCGAAGTGCGCGTTATTCTCACCTGCCCGGGGCGCAACTACGTGTTGGTGAAGGTGCTGACCGACGAAGGGGTGTACGGTGTTGGGGACGGCACACTCAACGGCAGCGAACTCGCGGCTGCCGCCGCTATCGAACACCTGTCGCATCTGCTCATCGGCATGGACCCACAGCGCATCGAGGACATCTGGTATTTCCTGTACCACCACACCTACTGGCGGGGAGGACCGGTGTATGCGGCGGCAATCGGCGCGATAGACATCGCCCTGTGGGACATCAAGGGCAAAATCGCCGGAATGCCGGTGTATCAGCTGCTTGGTGGCGCAGCGCGGGATAAGGTGCTCTGTTACGGACACGCCGGAGGGCGCAGTCCACAGGAGGTGGAAGAGAGCGTGCGCCGCCTGCAGGCGAAAGGATACAGGGTTATCCGCGCACAGATAGGAGGCTATGGTGGTTCAGGCATGGTGCGCACGGAGCCGTCGCCGCGCCCCGGCATTCCGCCCACTCAGTACTTTGACCCCACGCCCTACATGCTGGAACATGTGAAGTTGTTTGAGTACCTGCGCAAGCAGCTGGGTGATTCGATCGAGCTGTGTCACGACGTGCACGAACAGCTCACGCCGATTCAGGCGGCTTGGCTGGCGAAGCAGCTGGAGCCTTATCGGCTGTTCTTCCTGGAAGACCCCCTGCCGCCCGAGCAAATCCAGAGCTTTGCGCTGGTGCGGCAGGCTTCCACCACTCCGCTGGCAATGGGCGAGATCGTGCATAACCGCTATGATGCGCTGCCCTTGCTGCAGAATCGATGGATTGATTACCTGCGCTGCGCCCCAATGCATATCGGGGGCATCACGGAGATGCGCAAAGTGGCTGCGGTAGCCGAAACGTTCGGAGTACGCATGGCGTTTCATGGCGCGGCGGATTTGGGACCGATTGCGCAGGCGGCGGCGGTGCACCTGGATATGGTCATACCCAACTTCGGCGTGCAGGAGTGGGTGACGTTTCCCGAAGAGGCATACGAGGTGATGCCGGGGGCATGTGAATTCCGAGACGGCTACGCGTATCCCCCCGAGCGCCCGGGCATCGGGCTGGACATCAACGAGGAGTTAGCAGCAAGGTATCCCTACCAGCGGGCGTTCATGCCCCTTGTGCGACGCGAAGACGGGACGATGCACAGGTATTAACAGATGCGCGGAAGATGTGAATGAACGGATGAGGCACTGTCCGATACGTGGTGGAACCTCCCCTCAGAGGACAACACGGAAGGCGGTGTGGTGTCTTTATCGATGGAACGTGCAATGGCAGGAGGTGAGGTGTCGATGTCGGTGAAGCCACCCAAACCGATGCAAACCGGTGAGTATCCCAGTTCACGTGCAATCCTCGCGCTGGTATTCGGGATACTGGGGCTGTTAAGCATGGGGCTGTTTGCCATACCGGCGTGGATACTCGGCAGAGCGGAGCGAGAGGCTATCGACCGCGGTGCATCTCCCGAAGCGGGACGCGGTATGGCAGAGGCGGGATACATTCTGGGAATCATTGGCGTGGTGATGCTGGTGATTGCCGCCCTGTTCGTGCTGGGCTGGATAGCCCTTATCCTGTACGCCATCTTTCGCGGGTAACAAACGCGCCGTAACCTCAGGTTCTCTGTTCGATAACAGTTGCCCGTATCTGGCGGCTGTCGGGGGCAAGCACGACTCCTGCTGACTGCCGGCGCGACCCATTATATCATAAAATCCCGAACAGCCTTTCAACTGCGTAACTCTTGCACAAATAGAGTATCTCTTTCCTTCCCACCATCCCCTCGGCGAACCAGCCGAATCCGCCCCCGAACGCCTCACGTTCGACAAGGAATAAGTTGACAAATGTATACTTTGTGCGTGTACAGGGTGGAAGGAGGTGAGCGCAATGGAAGTGGAACGCGAGGCGAAGCTGTTCGAAGCGGGTTCCTACCCCGACAAGGGATTGGATGTCGGCGAAGAGCAGCTGCAGGCACTGGTGGACAGCTTCAGTACGCCGGTTCCGCTGATGCTCGAACACCTGCCGCAGGGCTGGCAAATCGGTCATCTGAAGGCGTTATGGCGGCGGGGCAAGGAGCTGTTCGGACGGCTGGCGCTTTTGCCAGAGGCAGAGGCGTTGCTGAAGCGGCTGGGCATTCGCGGCATCAGCGTGGCGGTGACGCCTGACGTCAAGCGCATTGTGGAGGTGTCGGTCACGGCAACGCCGCGTGTGGCAGATGCGCGTTTGCTAAGCGCAAATGCAGTGACGTTTTCGGGAGAGATTTTGCTGACGGAGGTGACGGCGTTGGAACAGGATATGGAGACGTTACGCCGGCGGGCGGAGGCGGCGGAGTTCGCGCTGCGCGAGCGGGAGGTGGAAGAGACCCTTCAGCGGTGGTTGCGTGTGGGCAAGCTGACGCCTGCGGTGCGTGAGATGGCAAAGACGCTATTGCTACAGGGCACGCAGGCGGTGACCTTTGCAGGTGGCAATGCCAGCGTGGCGGAGGTGTTTTTCCGCTTCGTGGAGGCGTTGCCGCCGATGGTGCGCTTTGGGGAGGTAGCACCTGCAGGCGATGAGGAGCAGCCGTTGAGCACAGAGCAGGAGGCTTTTTTACGCAAGTACTGGGGCGACCTTTCGCCCGAACAGATTGCCCGCTACATTCGCGAAGGAAGGAGGCGATAGCAGATGGCAGCGTTGACCGGAGCTTACGACCCACAGGACAAACCGGGCGAGCTGGTGAGCTACAGAGTGGGCGCGAATGCGGTCATCCACAAGGGCGCGCTGGTGAGCGTGCGCAGTGACGGTTACGCCTATCCGTCGCGCAGCGGCACGAGCAGTGATGTGTTTGTCGGCGTAGCGTTTGAGAGTGCGGACAACACGGGCGGCGCGGCTGGTGCCAAATCGGTGCGTGTGTGGAAGAGCGGTACCTACGTGTACAACGGAAGCGGCTTCACGCAAGCGAGCGTCGGGCAAGCCATGTATGCGGCGGACGATAACACGTTGACCACCACATCTACCAACAACCAGCTGGTAGGTTACGTGGTGGAGGTGCTTTCGGCGACACAGGCGCGCATTCGGATTGACAACGCGGTGCGATAGGAGGTAGAGCGATGCCAGCAATTACCAGGAACGAGATGGGCTACTTGCTGGAGGCGGGGTTACGTGCGGACTTCTTTGAGGCATATCGCAGGCAGGTTGAGAACGCCGTCTACCCGCAGATTGCGACGGTAGTTCAGACCGAGCTGCCCGTACAGAAGTACGGCTGGCTTGGCAGCGTGCCCGCGATGCGCGAGTTCGTGGATGAGCGGATGCCAAGGGGGTTACGCGCCTACAACTACGCCATTCAGGATACAGTGTGGGAGAGCACCATCGCTGTAGAGCGGCGCGCGATTGAGGACGAGCAGATTGGGGCGATTCGGCTGCGTGTGCAGGATTTGGGGCGCGAGGCGGCGCGACACAAGGACTTTCTGGTCGTTAAGGCGTTGCTGGATGGGTTCACAGCGCCCTGCTATGACGGACAGCCCCTGTTTTCGAACGCACACTCGGAGGGCGATAGCGGCACCCAGAACAACACCACCACCCAGCCGTTGAATCCCGACAGTTTACAAAGCGCCATTTCCAGCATGATGCTTTTCAAGGACGACCAGGGTGTGCCTCTGGGCATCTTGCCGGATACGTTGCTGGTGGGTCCACGCTTGCGCTGGACGGCGATGGAGCTGCTGGAGTCGCAGGTAGTGGTGGTCAAATCGGGTTCCGGCGACAACACACCCTACCGGAACGTGTTGCAGGGTGCGCTGCGGCTGGTGGTCAGCCCATATATCACGGGTAATCAATGGTTTGTGCTGGATACCAGCCGGGCGGTGCGCGCGGTGATTCTGCAGGAGCGGGCGGACGTGCCTGTGGAGTTCTCGGCGTTAGAGGACCCGTCGGTCAGCGAGAGCGTGTTCCTGCGGGATGTAGTGTACTACGGTGCGCGGGCGCGTTATGGCGTGGGCTACGGCTTGTGGCAGACGGCTTTCGGCAGCAACGCCAGCTAATTCCCTTCTCTTCCCCCCTTTCCCAACAGCTGGGAGAGGGGGGAAACCGCAATGGAGGTGCACAGATGGACATCGGCATTCAGGTGATGACACTCATTGGAGCCATGGTATCAGCGCAGTGGGCGTTTGCCAGGCTGACCCTGCGTGCTTTAGAGCGCATCATTCAGGCGCAGGAACAGACGCTGCGGGAACATCTGGTGAGGCTGGAGCAGGCGGTGCGTGGCAATACCGAGGCGCTGCAGGCACTGAAGGAGACCCTTGCAGGTGTCAAACTGAACGGCATGCGACGGGTGACCGGTGGAAAGGAGTGAGAGATGTTGCGATTCACGGATGGAACAGGGCGATGGCGGACTGTGCGAAGCGATATGCCTTTTCCGGTGGCGGGTGGTCAGGTACTGCAGTGGCTGTCCGATGATTTCGCTTCGCTGAATACCGATGTATGGGAAGTCGTCTCGGGCAACCCGACCCCTGTCAGCAGCGAACTAACCATACCGAGCGGCACGGTACTGCTGAGCAAACAATGGTTCCAGCCGCCCTGTCTATTGGAAGTCGTTACCTGTATGACTGCCAGGTCCAGTAGCGACGATTTTCGCATTGGCTTCTATACCGACGACAATAACTACGTGGAGTGGAGGGCTACCGGAACCAACACATCCAACCTGGACGCTGTAATGCGAGCGGGTGGAGTCTCGGACGACCAGACAGGTATCAACGTCAGTGCAGCCAACAATACCTACAGGCTGGCGAGCATCTATGTCGGTATTGGAGAAGCGATATGGGCGTACCGGAGTGTCAACTCCCAGATAACGCGCAACGAAGTCTACCGCATCCGAGAGCACGGCATTCCAAATGGGCCGTTCCGCGTTCGTCTGGCTGGGTTAGCCGGTACCAGCACGATGAAGGTACACCGTGTGCAGGCGTATCAGTTAGCGGACATTGTCGTGCCGGGTGCGCTGGGGCACCATGTGGACAACATGGCTATCCCCGTGCGCTTGACCAATACTCCGTTCATGGCGACGCCAAGCAACACTGCACTCGGTCCCATTCAGGTATCCACCGATGTCTTCACTGCCCTGGCAGCGGGTTCAGTAGGTACCGGTTCCAGCAGGTACGGTTACATGGAGCAGGTGCATGTACAGGCGTACTACAGTGGTGACCAGCCGTTCTCCGCGTGGCTGGAAGCTCAGGTGGATGGCAGCAACTGGCAGGTTATCTGGTACGGCACGGCCACCGACGCGACCTCCGACGGTGCCACCCGGTATTATGCGGTATCACCGCTCTTCCAGTGCCATGGTGGTCGGAACTACAGGGTCAAGGTCAAGAATACCGGAGCGAGTGCGGGTACCTTCCGCACCGCTATCGTCTTCACAGTGCTGTAAGGGAGGTGCAACCATGCGATTCTACGTGAAATCGGTCGGCACTAACATTACGCTCGTGAACATAGACACCGGGGACAAGTTCGCGGTATCCGCCACTGCCATAGAGAAGCTGTTCGGCGAGTTGCCGGCTCAGGGCGAGGTATGGGACTATCGCGCTTCCCGGCTGGACGACGTTACCGATGCCTTCCGCAAGTGGGAAGCGGTACGGCAGGCATAGGGGCGGACCCCTGTTTCTGCCCTGAAGATGGAAAGGAGCATCAACAATGGGGATATTAGTCACACGCGAGGCGGTGAAGCGCGCCGCAGCGGTGTCTTCCACGACTTACGATGCCCAGATAGACGCATTGATTGCCGATTTAGTGCCGGTAATTGAATACACTCTGTCGTCGGATGCGCTGTCAGACAGCGCTGCGGCGGCGGTTCTCAGTCGGGAAGCGACGGAAATTATCGCGGGCGAGTTTCTGGCACAGCGGTTGCGCGAGGAGGGAGCGACGGAGTCGTTCGAGGCGGGTGGCGTGCGCGTGGGCGAAAGCCCGCATTCCCGCGCCGATTTGGGCGACCCCTACGGACTGATACAGCGCGGGTGGGCGCGGTTGATGCCGTTCCTGAAACCGGTGTACACCCAATCCACCACGCGCGACCGCGAGCGGCAGGTTACCGAGCAGGCGATAACAAGATGGTAGGTGAGGCGGATGGCGAAGCGTGCAGAGCGGGTGCGGTCGCTGGTGCAGCGGCACGGCGAGGAGGTAGTGGTCAACGGCACGCGCACGGTGCGCATGGTGGTGTTCGTGGCGACGAGTGGACTACTGCGCACCTTCTTTACGGACGAAGACCTGCTGAACTACAACCGACCGATTTGGGCGGGGGTGATGGCGGCAGAGGAGGCGCTGAACCCGGGCGACAGCATCACCCGTGATGGAGTAACCCACACGGTGCGGCGCGTGGCGGTGCTGAAAATCGGTAGTGCGCCTGCGGTGAAGGTGGCGGTGTGGAGCCAGTGAGGGCAGATTGCGTCCCCCTCCTGACCTCCCCCGTGGACGGGAACAGGGTTGCCCCCCGTGGACGGGGGAGGAACACAAACACCCTCCCCGCCCGCGGGGAGGGCTGGGGTGGGGGCAACAACAGACGGGGGACCGCCGCTTACGCGCGTTCCAGCCGTCAATCGTCGCCCACCTGTCCGAAGTGGCGCACCAGAATGCCAAAGTCGAACAGGCTGATTTCGCCGTCGCCATCGAAGTCGGCGGTGGGTTCGAAGCCCGGTTCTCCCTGCAGCTTGCCGAACGCGCTCACCAGACGAGCGAAGTCAAACAGTGTGACCTCGTTGTCGCCATCGGCGTCGCCGTTGAGCAGGGTTACGGTCAGCGTTCCCGCTGGCAGGGCGATGTTTGTGAACACCCGGCGTAGCGAACGGTCTGCCTTGAAGGCGATGGTGTAAGTGTCCGGCGTCAGGGTGAGCGGGAATTTCCCTTCGGCGTTCAATTCGGGCGAGAAGGTGAGCAGAGTCTGGCCACCTGTCGAACGCACCTCCACCTGCAGGGGCAGTGCCGAATAGTCGCCTGTGTAATCGTTCAGCGAGATGGTCACCTCCGTTGGCACGGGCGTCAGCAGGAAGGCGCGGGTAATCCCATTGTGCTCGCCGTAACCGGTAATCTGCCCGAAGTCATTGATGGCGCGCGCTTCGTTAAGTATCCAGTTCGCACCGGCAGGCAGGAGGGTATTGAGGTCGGTCATGACGCCGTTCACCCACAGAAAGGCGCGCAACGAGGCGTTGTCCGACAAATAGGAATGCCCAACCACGTGTCCCAGACTGTTGATGCCAAAGGCGCGGGCGACGTTGCCCCCCAGGGAGCCGAGGTTGATGACGGTATTGTCCTGCCACAGGGCGGGGCGCGTGAGGGTAGTGGTTCCGACGCGCGTGTTGGACGAGCCCACCACCTGCCCGCGGTCGTTGACGGCGAAGGCTTCCGCCGTGGTGCCGCCGGGCAAGTAGGGCAGGGCGTCGGTCAGCGGGTCGATGGGACTGTACGGTTGCGTGCGGAAGGCGCGACGGCTCCCCGTCGCTCCGGAACCGCCTACCACCTGGCCGCGATTGTTGATGGCGTTGGCGATGCTGATTTCGTCTGGATTGCCGCTGATGTTGCCGAGGTCGAACCAATCCCACCAGCCGCCGGCGTTGTAGCTCCAGCGGAAGGCATGGTAGACGCCGTCGGGGTTGATGGCGGACCAGCCTGCTACGTGCCCGGCGTTATTAATGCCGTATGCCCTGCCCTGCCAGGTGCTTGGGACAGGGCGCAGGTCCACCATCTCGCCTGGGTCGGCACGACGGTTGCCGTTGAGGTCGCGCCAGATGAAGGCATGACGCGCCTGCGGGGTATCGCTCCAGCCGACCACCTGTCCGGCGTCGTTGACGGCGCGCGCCTCGCTGCCGCTACCACCCAGCGTGCCGAGGTCTATCATCACGCCTTGCGTCCAGAAGAAAGCGCGCCCGTCCGACCAGCCTGCGACCTCCCCCTTGTTATTGATGGCATAGCCGCGGCTCTGACCGTTGGCGGTAATCGCGCCCAGATCGATAATGGTATACTGAGCATAGGTTGCAGAGAGACACAGTGTGAAGGAGAAAGCGCACATCAGCGTGTAAAGGACTGAAGCGCGTGGCATCAGGGTGTTCCCTCCTTTCATCAAAGTGCGGACAGCATAGCACAAGGGGAAGCGGTTGTCAAATGAGGCGATGATGGGCGACGAGGTGATTCGGGCAGAAGACATCTGGGCGGGCTACGGCGCGAACACCGTGCTGAAGGGTGTGGGGCTGCGCCTACGGCGCGGGGAGTTCGTGGGGCTGCTGGGACCGAACGGCAGCGGCAAGTCCACTCTGTTGCGCGTGTTAAGCGGAGTGCTGAAACCCACGCGCGGGGAGGTGTGGCTGGAGGGGCAGCCGCTGTCGCGCCTGCGGGCGAAAGAGGTGGCGCGTCGGCTGGCGTTCGTGCCGCAGCGGGAGGAGGTCGCATTCGGTTTCAGCGCGTGGGAAGTGGTGCTGCTGGGACGCGCGCCTTACATCGGCTGGTGGGGCAAGGAGCGGGCGGAGGACGTGCAGGCAGCGCAACGGGCGATGGAGCGGACGGACTGTGCGCCGCTGTCGGGACGGGCGTTCGGCTCACTGAGCGGTGGCGAACGACAGCGCGTGGTGCTGGCACGGGGACTGGCGCAGGAGACCTCCCTGCTGTTGTTAGACGAGCCGCTGACGCATCTGGATGTGGCACATCAGGTGGGCACGCTGTCGTTGCTGCGCCAGTTGAACCGTGAGGAGGGCTTGACGGTGCTTGCCGCGTTGCACGACATCAACCTGGCGTCGGAGTTTTGCGATAGACTGCTGGTACTGCGGCAAGGTCAACTAGTGGCGGAGGGCACACCGTCGGAGGTCATCACGCCGTCGTTGCTGGCACGGGTGTTTGGGCTGGATGCATGGGTGCGGGTGAACCCGGCGACGGGGCGTCCGCATGTGCTTCCCCGCACGCTACAGCACGTGGAGGCGGGAGAGGGCAACGGCAGGCGGGTGCATGTGGTGTGCGGCGGCGGCACGGGGGCGGCGTGGATTGGCGCGCTGGTGCGGGCAGGGTGGCATGTGTCGGTGGGGGTCGTGCACCTGCTGGACAGCGACGAGGAGCTGGCTCAGGAGCTGGGGGCGGAGGTGATTAGCGAGGCGCCGTTTACCCCGATTTCGGAAGAGAGCCTGCAGTTGCTGCGCGACGCGCTGGCGAAGGCGGAGGCGATTGTGGTGGCGCCGGTGGCGTTTGGGCATGGCAATCTGGCGAACCTGCAGGCGGTGGCAGAGGCGCAAGGGGCGGGCAAGCGGGTGCTGCTGGCGGACTGCGACTGGCAGGAGCGCGATTTTACCGGCGGACAGGCATTGCGGCTGATTGAGCAACTGCAGGCGAACGGCGCGCAGCGGGTGGCCACGCCGGAGGAGGCGGTGGCAAGGCTGGG
>JAPWUZ010000056.1 GCA_028275265.1 Armatimonadota bacterium
TTCGTAGAGGCGGCTGGCGTATACCGTGAATTGCTGCAGCTGCCCATCGTCCAGCGTGATGTTCAATGCCTGCGCACCGGTTTTCAGAAGCGACATCTGCTCCATCCGGGGTGGCTCACGACCAGTTACTGCAGATTCGCAGGACGTGTCCATACTCCGCAGGACCGGGCTGGGGCTGGTTCAACACCTGCTCTTCCGCCAGCTTGCGCGCGATACGCTCGGCGAAGGGACGGTCGCCTGCGCCCAGGGCTGCCATACCCCACCAGACCAGCACACCGACTTCACCCCCATCCAGTGCGTCCTCCCACTGCGTTTGAAACTGCTGGCGCAGACGCCGGAACAGCTCCTTGCGCCGGGACGCAGGCGGCAGCCACGCGACAGCCATTAGCTGTGCCATCACGTCGGGATACCAGCGTACGAGCCGGGCTTCCATGACGCCATTCTCGTGCATCGCCAAGGCGTAGTAACCCCTGTCCTCGCGGAAGAGTATCGTGTCTATCGCGCGAAGAGTCCGCTCCGCAAACCGCTGAAAAGTGTCTGTTTCACCCTTGCGATTCATCAGCCGTGCCAGCGCGGCGGCGGACCGCCACCCGCGATACACCTCTACGTTGTCCATCAGGTATTTCACGCGATAGGTGGGTTTTGCCCACGTCAAGCCGTCGTCCTGCAGGGTCAGGCGTATCGCCCCTGTCGCTTTGATGGCTGCAGGATAGAGCGCACTCAGCAGCTGGCGGTCACGCGAGACCTCCACGTAGCGGTGCAGCGCTTCCAGAAAGGTCGCAGCGTAGGAGTCGGTAGAATCGCAATCGCCTGTAGGTTGCAGATTACCGTCCTGCAGGCGGTAATCGTCCATCGTGCCGTCGGGATTCAGGTGCGCGGCGTACCAGCGCAGCCACTTTGCAACTGCCAGCCGGTGCGAGGCATCGCGCGTGCGCGGGTAAGCGGCTGCCAGACCAATCGCCGCCAGGTTAGCGAAATAGGGGATTAGCGAGTTGACGGGCTGGGCAGCGGGAGCCATCAGGATCGCACCGTCTGCGCGCTGGCGCTGCAGGATGGCTGCCGCCGCCCGCTGCAACGCAGGTCTGAACACCTCTGCTACGTGCCCATCTCCCATGAGGTCAGGTACTCTTGCTGTTCCGGCGTCAGTGTGTCGATTCGAATGCCCATCGCGTCTAGCTTCAGGCGGGCAATCTGCTTGTCCAGCTCGATCGGCACGCGGTACACCTGCTTCTCCAGCGTATGGGCGTGCTGATGAATATACTCTGCGCTGAGCGCCTGATTGGCGAAACTCATGTCCATGACGCTGGCGGGGTGCCCCTCCGCCGCCGCAAGGTTAATCAGTCGCCCTTCGCCCAGCAGGAATATCTTGCGCCCGTCGGGCAGCACGTACTCATCCACAAACTCGCGGATGCGCCGTTTGGAGGTCTTCATCCGCTCCAGTGCGTCGATATCGATCTCCACGTTGAAGTGTCCCGAGTTGGCGACAATCGCTCCCGACTTCATCACCGTGAAGTGCTCTTCACGGATGACGTGGATATCGCCGGTGAGCGTGACGAACACATCTCCCACGCGGGCGGCATCCGCCATCGGCATCACCTGGTAGCCGTCCATCACCGCTTCGAGCGCGCGCAGCGGGTCGGTCTCCGTCACGATGACATGTGCCCCCATGCCTTTGGCGCGCATCGCCACGCCGCGCCCGCACCAGCCGTAACCCGCTACCACCACCGTGCGCCCGGCAAGCAGAATGTTCGTCGCCCGCAGGATGCCGTCGATCGTGCTCTGCCCAGTGCCGTAACGGTTGTCGAACAGGTGCTTGGTATCGGCATCGTTGACGGCGATGATAGGATAGCGCAGCACGCCGTCTTTCGCCATCGCACGCAGGCGAATGACACCCGTGGTGGTCTCTTCGGTACCGCCACGCACGTTGGGCAGCAGCTCCTGTCGCTGCGAGTGCAGCGTGGAGACCAGGTCCGCCCCGTCGTCCATCGTGATATGCGGTTGCGTGTCCAGCACCGCGTGGATGTGCCTGTAGTAGGTCTCGTGATCCTCGCCCTTAATGGCGAAGACAGGGATGCCGTGATGCTTGACGAGGGCAGCCGCCACATCGTCCTGCGTGGAGAGGGGGTTCGACGCGCACAGCGCGACCTGCGCGCCCCCCGCCTTCAGCGTAATTGCCAGGTTCGCGGTCTCGGTGGTCACATGCAGGCACGCCGCGAGCCGAACACCTTCCAGCGGCTTCTCGCGAGCAAATCGCTCGCGGATGAGGCGCAGCACGGGCATGTCCTGCTCTGCCCACTCGATGCGCAACTGCCCCTTGTCCGCAAGGGCAAGGTCTTTCACGTCGTAGTTCATGCAATACTCCTCCTGTAATCCATCAAGTGCCAACGTAATTGTTTTTGCGCACGGGGTCGACGATGACGCCGTCGAACACCGCCGCATTGGACTTCACGCGACAGCCCTTCCCCACCACACAGCGCACCAGCATGGTGTCGCGCATCACCACCGCACCCTCCCACAGGATGCTCTCCTGCACGGTGGCGTTGTCCTCCACCACGCAATTGTCGCCCAGTACGCTGTATTCCAGCACCTTCGCACCTGGACCAATCTCGCAGTTGTTGCCGATAATGACCGGGTAGCCGATTTCGGCAGTGGGGTCGATCTTCACGTTACTACCTATCCACACGTACTTGCGCGTTTCGGGATAAGGTATCCGCAGGGAGACCCTGCCCTGCATCGCGTCCACGTGCGTCTGCTGGTAAGTGCGCAGGTTGCCCACGTCTTTCCAGTAAGACGAGGTGAGGAACCCATAGAACGGTCGGCGCTGCTCCAGCAACAGCGGCAGCAGGTTCGCACCGAAGCCGTAGGTGACGCCGCGCGGAATCAGGTCGAATATCTCCGGCTCGAACACATACACGCCGGTGTTCGCCGCGTTGGAGAAGATGACCTCGCCGCGCGGTTTCTCCAGGAACCGGGTGATGCGTCCCCGCTCGTTCAATAGGGCGATACCGTACTCCGATGGGTCATCGACCAGCGAGAGGGCGATGGTGGCGATAGCGTGCTTCTCCTTGTGGTAGCGCAGCAGACGGGTAAGGTCCAAATCCGTAATGTCGTCTCCACCGATCACCACAAAGGTGTCGTCGAAGAAATGCTCACACCGCTTCACGCTACCGGCGTCACCCCACAGGCGGTCTTCTTTGGAGTAGTGGATTCGCACACCCCATCTCGAGCCATCGCCAAAATGGGTTTCGATCTGCTCACCCAGATAGTACAGGTTCACCATGATTTCATTGAAGCCGTGTCGCTTCAGCAGCTCCACAATGTGTTCCATCACGGGACGGTTCACGATGGGCACCATGGGTTTGGGTACGTTGCGGGTCAGCGGGTCCAGACGCGAACCCACGCCTGCTGCCAGAATCATCGCTTTCATGATGCATGTTCCTCCTCGAATTGCCGCACCATCGCAGCCACGTAATCGATTTGCTCCATACTCAGCTCAGGATGCACCGGCAGGGAGAGTACCTCTTCGGCAGCACGTTCCGCATGTGGAAAGTCACCCCGCTTATATCCTAGATGCCGGTATGCTTCCTGCAGGTGCAGAGGCAACGGATAGTACACAGCGGTAGCGATGCCGTGTTCCTTCAGGTAAGCCTGCAAAGCATCTCGCCGCCGGTGACGTATGGTGAACTGGTGATAGGTGTGCAGGTTGCCCGGCGCGGTTACGGGTAAAACGGCTTCCGTGCCCTGCAGCAATTCCATGTACCGGCGGGCGTTCTGACGGCGACGCTCGTTCCATCCATCCAGGTAACGCAGTTTCACCCGCAGGATCGCCGCCTGTATCTCGTCGAGACGGCTGCAGTAACCGGGCACTTTGTAGAAATACGCTCCACCCTCCGCGCCGTGCACGCGCAGCTGTCGCACACGCCGCGCTATCTCCTCATCGCTGCACAGCACAATACCGCCGTCTCCAAACGCCCCCAGGTTCTTCGTCGGGTAGAAACTCAACGCGGTGGCGTGACCCACCGCTGCGACCGGCACGCCGTTCTGCTGTGCGCCGATAGCCTGCGCCGAGTCGTTAATCAGGTACAGTCCATGCTCCTGTGCAATGCGCCATAGCGCCTGCCGGTCTGTCATCTGCCCAAACAGGTCTACAGGCAGCAACGCGCGGGTGCGCGGCGTGAGGGCACGCTCTATCGCGTTCACATCGATATTATAGGTATCGGGGTCGATGTCTACATACACCGGCTTCGCGCCCAGACGCACGATGACCTCGGTGGTGGCTCCAAAGGTGAAGGGGGTGGTTATCACCTCGTCGCCCGGGCCGATACCGACCGCCGCCAGCGCCAGCTCCAGGGCATCGGTACCAGAAGCTACCCCGATACCAAAGCGCGCCCCGCAGAACGTGGCTATCTCCTCCTCCAGATACCGCACGTTCTCACCCAGGATGAACCGCCCGCTCTCCAGTACCCGGGCAATCGCAGCATCTATCTCCTCACGCAGTGCGCAATACTGCGCTTGGAGGTCCACTATCGGGACACGAATCGTCTCGCTCATGATAACATCCTCTTTGATGGCATGGCAGGGTTTGTCCTGCGAAGTATCACCAGCTCGTCCCCAACCGACTTTCGCGCTCGATTCGGCTACCCGCTGCGATGACCGCATCGCTGATGCGGCTACCTGCGGCAACGGACACATCGCAATCGCAAATCACGCGGGTCAGGTCGGTCCCCTCGCCGAGACGCACCCTTTCCAGCAACACGCAATCCTCCAGCACGCATCCCCGCTCGATATGACTGCCTGCCCCGATAACCACCGTGCCACGCAGGTGCACACCATCTTCAACTACAGCACCTTCCCCGATGTGTGCCAGTGCTCCCGAGTCGAGAGTCGCACGCACCTGCGCGCCTTGCATGCACCACAAGCCCTCCGTCAACGGGTTGCCGGGCAGAGGGACGTTGACCCGCCCACGCAACAGGTCGTTGGTGACCCTCCAGTACTGGGTGGGACCAGCCACATCGACCCAGTAGCCCTCGGCGGGCGCGCCATACAAGCCTTCTCCCTGCGCAATCATGCGCGGATAGATTTCGCGCTCTATCGACACCATTCTGCCTTCGGGAATGCTCTCTATGACCTCCGGCTCCAGCACGTAGAACCCCGCGTTGATGTAATCCCAGCCGGTCTGCTCCACATTCGGGTTGGCTGCCAGCGCCTTTTTCTGCTCCTCTGTTGGCTCTCGCCACGCCAGAACCCTGCCTTCGCTATCCATGTCCAGCACACCGTAGGGGTTGGGGCTGGGCACTGCCTTCAGGGCAATGGTGGCGCGCGCCCCGCGTTTCTGATGAAGGTCTATGATCGCACCCAGGTCGAAGTCGGTCACGATGTCGCCGTTGAAGACAACAACCGTTTCCTGTCGCCAAAGGCTCTTTGCGGCGTTGCGGATGGCGCCCGCGGTGCCCAAAGGCTGGTTCTCCTGTGCATAGCGCATCTTCACGCCGAAGCGGCTGCCATCCCCAAAATGCTTTTCAATCGCCTCCGCCATGTAGTTGGTGGCGAATACAATCTCATCCACGCCATGCGTCTTCAACAATGCAACCTGATACTCCAGCAGGGGACGGTTCAAGATGGGCATGAGAGGTTTCGGACGGGTGTAAGTCAGCGGACGGAAACGTGTTCCAAACCCACCGGCGATAATGATTCCCTGCATCCCATCACCTCCTCAAACCAAAAATGCTGAAGCCTTGCACAGAACACCCGACACATTATACTCACTGGCGAAGGTGTTTGTAAAGGTAATGGGAACCTGAACAAGAACCAGTCTGCGATGGTGATGCCACTGGCTACGCACGCCAAACACAATGACAGGGGCGGGCTTGTCGCCCGCCCCAAGCAATCGTGCAGGCACCAAACGTGTCAGAACCGATAGTTCGCCTCGATGAAGAACAGGCCGCCATCGTCCCCTGCAGGATACACCGAACGGACAACGCCTCTGCCCTGAACCCAACTCTTATAAAGCGACAGCTGCAGGTTGTCGTTGACGCGGTAGTTCAATGATAAGTCAAACATCTCCGCGAGGTCGCGGCTGCCTCCCGACGGTCTGCCTGCGATACCGAAGGTGGAGTTATCGAACGCGCCTCCCCCGGCGTACCAGAGGTCCTCACTGCGCTGGAGGCGAAGACGGTGAAAATCCGCGCGTACCGACCAGCGCGGGTGCGGGGTCAACATCACCTGCACGAAGGCGTCTTCCAGGTTCATCGTGTTGTAGAAGGGGGTCAAGGCGTACAGGCGAGGCGTGTTCGCTCCAGGGAAGAAGGTCTTGTGGGTATCGTCGGCATTATTGTCGTCGCCGGAACCGATGTAGTAACCGATGCGTACCCATGGCTTCCATGTGGTGGGGAACTGGAATCCTGCTTCCGCTGCCAGCGCGTACGCCGAATGGCTCAGACGCCCCCATTCGCCTCCTTGCAGCGCCGCCCACAACAGCAGGTCGGCGCGACCGGCGGTGCTGTTCCAGTCCTGCACCCAGTGTCCGCCCAGTGTCCAGACCCGCACATCCTCCGTATCCGCCTGGCGCGCTGCCAGCGGGCGGTTATCCACTTTCAGCACGTCGCGCGAGTCGCGGAACCATCCCCAGAAGAGACGCCAGTCGTAATTGGTTGCGCCCTTCTCGTGGGCGCGCGCATACGCCAAATAGAGCTGGTTCACCCGGGTCAGCGTCGGGTTGCCGTTCAGGTCAAACGCGCCCTGTGTGGGGTATGCAGCAAAAGCGACCCATCGCGATGCATCGCTGCCGAACTGCAGCAACACCCCATCGAAGGAGCGCGTGATGGGCGAGAAACCGAAGGGACCGATGAGGCGGTTGCTGATTCGGTTCGTGTGCAACCAGTTCAAACCCGCGTCTTTCACGGCAACCTCGCGCCCGTCAGCGTACTCCATTCGCCCCACTCTAACAGTTCCCCAATCCTGTTTCCACTGGACGCTCAACTGCTTGAGGAACACGCTTGCCTTGTTGTCGCCGTTCACCGCTTTCAATGCACCACCGAAGCCCAGCTGCCCGGCGGGCGGCGGTGCGACGGCATCAGGCACACTGAACAGCCCCGCCTGCGCCAGCTCGGCGGTCCAAACGCTGTTTCCCGAGCTGCCGGTCAGCGCAAGGCGCAGCAACGAATGCGCGTAAGTGTAGTCGGAATCGAAGCCGGGCACGCCGAACCACTGCCAGTCCTCCACACGTACGCGCCAGCTGCCCTGAACAGTGGGTTGCTGGGCGTTCGCCGCCACCATCAGTAGGCTAACCGCGGCGACAGCGAAATAGGTGACTTTTCTCATCCACATATGCCTCCTTTCCACACTTGTATTGGTTATGTCTATCCGATTATCCTGCTTCAGATTGCAGGTGGGGGATCAGGCGACGCGACAACCACCGTGCGGCTACATCGAAGCAGTAGCCCAGACCGCCGATAACCAGTATCACCGCCATCATCTCGCTGTAGGCGAGTCGGTCGCGCGTGTCTAGGATGTAATAACCCAAACCTGCGCTGACCCCCAGCATCTCCGCGGGTACCAGCACAATCCATGCGATGCCCACCGCCAGCCGAAAGCCGGTCAATACATGCGTCAGTACGGCGGGCAGATACACCAAACGCAGCAGTTCCCAGCGGCGCGCGCCCATACTGCGAACCGCCAGTATCCACTGCCTGTCGATGTGCGAGATGCCTGCCCGTGTGTTCAGCATGATGGGAAACACCGTGGCGATGCCTATCAGGAAGTACACCGGCGCGTCGCCCACGCCGAACACCATGATGGCGATGGGCATCCAAGCCAGTGGCGAAATCATGCGCACCAGCTGGAGCACGATGGTTGTGGCGCGTTCCAGCCAGCCCACCGTGCCCAGCAACACGCCGAGCGGCACCCCGACTGCGCTTCCAATCGCCAGCCCGAGTATCACGCGCTTCAGGCTAACTGCGATATGTGGCGTCAACGCGCCAGTGCTAAGCAGTTCCCACAGGCTACGCAGAGTGGGCAGGGGGGCAAACGATGCCAGCACGCTTTCCGCCCCGCGCGATAGGCTCCACACCTGCCACCCCATCAGCAACACGCCAATCCCAACCAGCGGGAGTAGCTTCTGATGCCATCGAGCAGACGGCAGAGCGGCGGAATGCATCGCAGTGGTCACGGTTCGAACGCCTCCGTTCGGCTGAGTTGCTTGGGCAACCCGAAAACGGATGTCCCGCCCACGGCGGTAATAGCCTTGCGCACGAAACGGTCATCGACTAAATCCCGCGCCACTTGCTCGGGCTTTAGCGTGCGCAGGAAGTCGCGGTTGCCCTCCACCTGCGTGCGCTGCAACAGGCGTACCAGCAAAGCGGTATACGAAGGGAAGGGATAGGGCTGAAAGTCGATGCGCGGCACCCGCCACGCTTTGTGTCGGATGGCACCTTCGTGCTGGTAGAAAACGGGGTCGTATTGCACCAGCACACGCAGCAACACCGCTTGCGGGTGGGGCGTGTATTTGCCTGCCTCTCGCGACAGCAGACGTGCAGTCTCTATCCGATTCTGGCGGATCCACTGCTGCGCTTTCACGACGGCGTTCACCACCGCCTGCGTCCAGTCGGGTCGCTGTTGCAGGTCGTCCTCGTGCATCAACACGACACAACAGGCATGGTCGCGCCACACATCCCCAGATAGCCGCAGCACCCGCCCGACGCGGTTGGTTTCCGCCGCGGCGTTAAAGGGTTCTGCCACGATATAGCCAGCGATGGAGCGGTTCGCCAGCGCAGAGACCATTTCAGGGGGCGGCATCACCACCAGTCCCACTTCGTTCTCGCGCAGCCTTTTCCCCTGCGGACGCAGCACCGGCTGGAGCCCCTCTCGGCGCAACAGCTCCTGGAGTATCACGTTGTGGATGGAGTAGTAGAACGGAATGGCTACCTGCTGTCCACCCAGTTGCTGCAGGGAGCGAATCTGCGGCTGCACCGTAATGGCGGAGCCGTTGGTGTGGTTCCATGCCACCACCTTCGCTGGGAACCGATTCCCGTAACGCAACAAGATAGCCGTAGGCATCAGGATATGCACCATGTTCACCTGCCGAGCCACGAAGGCTTCCACCAGGTTCGGCCAAGCGCGGAACAGGCGTGGTTGCTCCGCGGTAAGCCCTTCCGCCTCGAACATTTTGCGCGCATGGGCGACTAGCAGCGGCGCGGCGTCGGTAATCGGCAGGTAGCCGATACGCACGGGCTGTTCCTTGCCGCGCTGCGACGCCGATGGTGTCTGCGCCAGCAACGTCCCCAGCGCCGCCAACGAGAGAGCCTGACAACAGTTCAGATGACCCAATCCGCAACCTCCTTTGCTTCCTCACGAATTGTGCTGTGTTTGGCAAGGTGTTCTAAGACAGTGGCATGAAGATGTATCATCTGGGGGTCTCGATACTGCCTGGGATGCGGCACGGGGATGTGCCACTGCTGTTCAATGCGTCCGGGGCTTGCGCTCATGAGCAGCACCCTATCCGCCAAAAACAGAGCCTCGTCAATGTCGTGGGTGACCAGCAAACAAGTGGTGTTCTGCCCATGTACCAGCTGCAGCAGGGTGCATTGCAGATAGTGGCGGGTGTGTGCATCCAGCGCAGCGAAAGGTTCATCGAGCAGCAACAACGCAGGGTTCCGCACCAACGCCCGCGCCAGCGCTACCCGTTGCGCCATGCCCCCGCTCAGCTGATGGGGATAGTGGCGTGCGAACGCCTCCAGCCCCACGGCACACAATACGCTTTGCACCCTGCGGCGTAACACTGCAGACGGCAACTGCTCGTGTCGCAGTTGTAGCCCCAACGCAACGTTCGACCACACGTTGCGCCAGGGTAGCAGGCAGGGGTCTTGAAAAACGACCGCCACATCGGGGTGTGGCTCGCGCAGCGGGTTTCCGTTGAGAAGCACTTCCCCCGCGTCTGCGGACTGCAGCCCCGCGATTGTCGCCAGCAGCGACGATTTACCGCAACCGCTGGGACCCAGCAGGCACACAATTTCCCCCTGACGCACTTCGAAAGAGATATGCTCGAACGCCACTACCGTCGCGTCGCGCGTGCGGTACAGTTTCGTTAAGTCGGCGACCCGCAGCAGGGGCTGGGCGTTGCTCATCGCGCTGCAGGCTCCTTCTGGGAATGTTTGAGTTGCAGCGCCAGCTGGGTTGTGCTTGGCGTCAGCACGGGCAGGAAGGTTACCTCGCGCCAGCGTCGCGCGGTGCCGCTGTCGCGGAAGTACGCCGCACCACCTGCCGCTTCCAGTTCAATCTGCGCTGCCTTCACAGCCAAATCCACCCACTGGATGCGGGTTTGGAACAGCCGACGCAGGTCAGACTGTCCGTATCGTCTTTGCTGGGCAAGCCGTTGTGTGCGCCGTTGTAGCCGGTGCCACTGTCGGCAGGCGGTCTCCACCCGCTGTTCCAGAATCGCCTTCGCACCCTGCATTTTCGCCGATGCTTCCTGCAATGCCCGCTGCGCTATCCCCATCGGCAGCCCGCACTGTAACAGCAGAAAGCCTGGACGAACCCTTTGCAGGAAAGCAGGCGCATCATCGCTCAGCAGCCATCGATAGGGCAGCCGCACGGAACGCAGCGTCAACGACGCGGTCTCGGAGCTCTGCAAGCCCAGCAGCTGAAACGTCTCACTGCGTTCGACCCCCTGTGCCTCCGCGGGCACCGCCGCCACTATTGCCTGATGCTCGTCCACCTGCGCTGCCACCGCTACCACAAAACGACTGACCTGCAAATTCGACGCCCACGGGAGATGACCGTCCAGCTGAATCTCCTCTTCATGCAACACCGCTCGCGTGCGCAGTGGCTCCAGACCGCCGAGATACTTCATAGCGTTGGATAGGCCCGTTGCGCCCGCGCGGCGAGCATCCAGTATCTCAGGCAATAAGGTGTCACGCAGGTCGATGTTGGGCGTGTGCAGCAGGTACTCGATAAACACCCGCTGGCACCAAAACAGAAACGCCGTGGTGAGACACTCTGCGGAGACCTCGGCGATGGCTTGCACCGCTTCCCACAAGGTGTCGCCCTCGCCACCCATTTCTCGGGGCACGCCGTGATGTAGGTAGCGGTGCTCCGCCAGTAACTGCAAGGCGCGGCGTGCATCTCCCTGCCCTTCGTTCATCGCGAGCGCGGATGCTGCCAGTTGCTCGCGTATCGTCTGTGCTGCCACGCTATGCCTCCTCATCGCACGTTCTGGATGGTGGTCAGGTGGTCTACAGGCGCACCGACTACCTCGCGTGCCTTCAGCACCGTTTGCTCGTCGGGGCTGTCGTACAGGCACAGGCACTTGCTCATGTCCTCGCAGACGTAGGTGCGCTCGAACTTCACCTCAGGAACCTGAGCATACAGCGGCGACTTTTCCGCCTTGCGCTTCAGGTAAGCCTCCATCGTTAACCCCGCGGGCAGGTTCCACTCCACGAGGTAGTTCGCGCGGGCTTTGCGCTGGCGTACGGTCTCCAAATCCTGCCCGACCAGGCGCACCTGCTTCACCAGCTCTGCCTGCAAGCCGCTGTGGGCAAACGCCTCGCGTGCTGCCCGTTCATCTGCCGCCAGCAACACCACATACAGGCGGTTGTCCTGTGCGCTCGCCTGGGCTTCCAGCAGCTCGGCGCGCGTTTCCACCGCCTGAAGCCGC
>JAPWUZ010000001.1 GCA_028275265.1 Armatimonadota bacterium
ACCTCATCGTGCCGATATGGACGATGGGCACCATTACCCCCGAGCAGGAGGCTGGACTGCTGGACGCCGTGCGCAGTGGCGTGGGCATCGCCGGATGGCATGGGGGCATGGGCGACTCGTTCCGCAATAACACCGAGTATCAGTTCATGGTCGGCGGGCAGTGGGTCGCTCATCCGGGCAACATCATCGACTACGAGGTGAACATCATCAAGCCCGAAGACCCCATCGTGGCGGGCTTGAGCGACTTCAAGATGCATTCGGAACAGTACTACATGCATGTGGACCCCTCCAACGAGGTACTGGCGACCACTACTTTCAGCGGCGAGTACTGCGAGTGGATTGCGGGCACGGTGATGCCCGTGGTGTGGAAACGTCGCTACGGGAAGGGGCGCGTGTTCTACAGCTCGCTGGGGCATGTGGCGAAGGACTTCGAGGTGCCCGAAGCGCTGGAGATTATGAAGCGCGGCATGTTGTGGGCGTCGAGGTGAGGTTTGCATGTCCGGGCACGACGCGAAGAGACCAAAACCGCCCTCGCTGAAGGAAGTGAAGCAGCAACGCAAACCGGTACGTAATGTCAACGTCGAGCATCAGCGCCAGCTCACCAAAATGGAGCTGCTGGCGCTGGCGGTAACGGAGCGGGTGGGCACGATGGGATTTTTCTTTCTCATCGCAGGGTGGACCGCCATCTGGCTGGGCTGGAACACCCTCGCGCCCAAGCCACTCCGTTTTGATCCGCCCACTGCTTTCGTGCTGTGGCTGTTCATCTCTAACATGATCCAGATATTGCTGATGCCGCTGCTGATGGTGGGGCAAAACGTGCTCAGCCGACACGCCGAGCTGCGTGCGGATGCCGACTACGAGGTGAACCTGAAAACGGAGCGCGAGGTGGAGGTGATACTGCAGCACCTGGAGTATCAGAACCACCTGCTGGAACAGATTACGCGCCACCTGGGGATTACTCCGGACGAAGGCACTCATGGCACGGCTTCATAATGTCCTATCTGCCCCCTACCTGCACGGTGCCTTTGCGTTCCACCTTGCCCCAGCCGGCTCGAACCCCCTGCAGGGCGGTCAAGACCGATTTGAGCATCACCGCATACATCAGCTGGCGGTAGACGAACCGCTGCCAGAACAGCCACCACAGCAAGCGCATGCGCTCTCGGTCCAGCCGAAAGGCAACGATGCTGGCTAACAGCTCTACCGCGAAAAAGAGAGCGTACAGGAATCCGATTTGCGCCAGCATTGCCACCGCCTGTGGAAGCGGTTGCCAGTCCCGCTTCAGCAATCCGCGTGTGAGCCACGACTGCCCCACGTTCGCCAGCGTCCACACAATTTGCAGGTCCACCAGGGGGGATAGCACCTGGAACACCACCTGGAACAGCCACAGCGAGGGCAGCATCACCCAGCCGAAGAAGCCATACCGTCCCAGCGCGTCGCGGTGCTTCCACAGGCACTGCAGTGTACCATACGCCCAGCGGAACCGCTGTCGGAATAAGCCTTTGAGTGTATCGGGGGCTTCGGTCAGTCCAATCGCGTCATTGGCGGTTTCCACACGCCAGCCCGCTCGCCGCAACCGCCACGTCAGGTCCATGTCCTCCGCCATCGTGTCGGACCGATAACCATCTACCTGCAACACCGCCTCACGACGCCATGCACCCACTGCCCCCGGAACCACCGTTACGGCATTGAGCACGGCGAACGCGCGCCGGTCCAGATTCTGGCTGGTGATGTACTCGATGGCCTGCCAGCGGGTCAACACGTTAATACGGTTGCCCACCTTGACATTGCCTGCTACCGCTCCCACACGCGGGTTCCGGAACCGTTGTGCCAGCCGATGGATGGTATCCGGCAGGAACAGAGTGTCGGCGTCCAGTGCGACAATCACCTCACCGGTTGCGTAGCGCAAGCCGTGGTTCAGCGCAGCGGCTTTGCCACTGTTTGGCTGGCGAATCAGGCGCACCTGCGGATGGTCGCCAAAAAGCCTTGCCACCTCTTCCGCGGTGCCGTCCTGTGAACCGTCATCTACCACAATCACTTCCAGAGGTTCGTACCCCCCATCCAGCACCGCCTGGATGGTGCGTCCGATGACGTTGCGCTCGTTGTACGCAGCGATGAGCACACTGACCGATGGACGATAGGGCACCAGCCTTTCCTTACGTTCGCACCATGCTCCCCATAACGCCAGAGGCACGACCGTTGCCACACGCAGCATTGCCAGTCCAATCGCGCCGAGAAAAGCGATGCGCAACAGCAGGTCGGTCCAGTAGTTCAGCTCGAACACCACACGATCCACACCTACCAGCATCATCTCTTTCGTCGAGAGGGGGGGCATTAATGTCTCTCGACTGGTGCTCAGCAGCTCAGATACCGTGACAAAGCGGAAACCCATCCGTTGCAGATTGGGCACGATCAGGCGTAACGCCTGCACCGTGCGCGAACGGTCGCCTCCGCCATCGTGCAACAGGATAACGTTGCCCGTACCGGCACGGGCGAGGCGAATCACCTCCGCAGCGATATCCTCGGCGGTGCGAGGATGCACCGTATGCCCTGAGGCATGTGGGCGGATGTTCCAGTCCTGTGGATCGATCAGCTCCCCGACCGTGAGGTAGCCCAGCTGCGAGGCAATCAGGATGGGACGCACCTCCTCCGCGCTGGAAGGTTCGGCGTCGGCGTTATAGGGCGGGCGAAACAGCACGGTAGAACGTCCAAGAATGCTTTGTAGCACACGCTGTGTCGCACTCAGTTCCAGCCTCGCGCGACGCTCAGAGACCGCGCCCATATTGGGGTGGGTAAAGGTGTGGCTTCCGATTTCCTGTCCCTCTTCCCAGATTCTGCGCACGATATCCGGATACTGTTCGGCGTTCTCCCCGATGATAAAGAAGGTGGCGCGAACGCCCAGCCGTTTCAGCTCGTCCAGGATTTGCTCGGTATAGGGCACGGAGGGGCCATCGTCGAAGGTCAAAACCAGCCACTTAGGGTGAAAACCTTGCCGCTGGATGATGAAGGTGGAGGGGAAGCGGACGTACTCCTCATCGGTGCAAATGCCGGTGGAGTCATCCACCTCCACGGTGCGTGCGCCCTCGCGCGGCAACGATACAACCGACAGGATTTCGCCGCTGCCGACGAACTCAATGTCATACGGATAGGTAATGCGCTCCAGTAACGATGGGGAGATAGAAACCACCGGCGACGCCCTGCGGAAAAGGTTCCACAACGAGGGGTCTTCCGATCCCAACAGCCACAGTGCGCCTCCGCGCAGCCCCATCCTGTTGGCAAGCAGCCACTGATTGGCGGCGGTCACCGCATCCAGTAGCCATACCTCGTGCAGCTTGCCCCCATCATCGGCATAAGTGAAGGTCGGATTCAGTGAGCCTGCATCAAAGTCTACAACACGCTGAGGGGGCTCGTCGGGGTGGTTCTCCTGCGCCCGCAAAATGGCTTCCTGAAAGGTCAGCGTTTCAGCAGGTGGCGACGCATCAGGCCAGTCGTAAGCATAGTTTCCGATGCCCAGCACCAGTTTCTCCGGGGGCACCACCTTAAGTGCCTTCGTCAGCACTTCGCGTGTCCATGGTAGTGCGGCAATCGGTCCCGGCTGGCTTCCAGCGTAGTGCTGGTCGTATGCCATCAGTACCACGAAATCACAGGAGGCAGCCACCTGTTGCATCGTCGAAACAGGAACGTTTGCCTCGATGTCCGCCGTGACCAGAAGCCCCCGCGCGTGTAGCACACCCGCCAGATATCGCAGCCACCGCGCCAGACGGATGTAGTCGTCAGGCATCAGGTTTTCGAAGTCCACGTTAATGCCATGAAAGCCGTTGCTCAGCAACCAGTCACGGATTTGCAAAGCCAGAACCGCCTGTGCCCTGTCGTCCGTAAGCAGTCGATGCACGCGGTAAGGGTCGAAACGGGCATGTTCCGCGTTGTTGAGGACGGGCACGATGTCCACACCGTGCTGTTTGGCAATTTGCACCACATCGCGGTTGTGCGGCACTAACTCCGGGTTCCATTCGTAGGTATCCAGCCCTTTGCCGTCACGTGTGAGATGCAGCCATTCCGGCATCAAATGCGTCAGCTTGTCCGCATTGGCACGCAACGAGTGCAAGCCTGTCTCCTGCCACGTGGTGTAAAACGCTGCCACAACCTGCGGCGATGGGGGCAATGAAGCATGCACGCGCAACCGCCGCTCATCCAGTGCAATCTGCTCGAGCAGTTCGGTTCGGGTGCGTGCCAGCAGGTGCCGTCGCAGCTTCGTCTGGCGGCTGGGCAGATGCACCAGCGGTTTCCGCAAAGAACGGCGAATGCCCGCCGATACCGCCGGTAATGAGGGCAGTACCGGCACGAGCAGCAAACTGATCACAAACAAGGTGCTTACTACGCCGAAAAAAAGCAATAATGCTGCAAGCACCTGCTTCAGCCGCCGCCTGCGCTGTTGCGTTGGGTCGTAGAAAACCAGTTGTTCCTGCATGGCACCCTTGCCCTGTCACCTCGAATCACTGCCCTGTTATTATACGCATGCTTTCGTGCAAAAAGAAACAGCCTCCTCAAAAACCTCACCCTGCGCTCTAGGATTCACCCTCACATAAGCCGACAATATTACCGGCTTCGCGCGTGAACACCGCGCGAGAAAGGAGGTGAGAGAGTGACACAAGCGGTACAGGCACAGCTCGCCACCAGTTCCCCGCCGGTGGGCAGTGTGCCCGCATCCGCGCAGGGTACTGTGTCCACCACAGAGAGAGAGGTATCGTGGTTCGCGCAGCTGCTCGCAATGATGCAGGCTCCCGTCGGGGTGGACGCGCCGGTGCCGGTAGATGTAGGCGCGGATTCGCTTCCCGAAGGCGAAAAGGATCCCCCGCCTGCGGAAATGACACAGATGGCGATGCTGCTCGCACCGCCGGTCTTCTGGGGAAACATGCCCATGCCAGCGCCATCTCCTGACATCGGGATAGCGGCTGATTCGCCAGTGGATGTTATCCAGTGGGAGACGGCAACGAGCTTGCCCACCTCCGTGCCACCACCTGCAGTTAGAGCAGCGGCGCCAGCCCGCGAGCGAACGGAAGCGGCTATTCCGCCACTCGCGAACGTGGAAGGTCAACCCGAACAGCCTTCCAGTGTCGAGGGCATGGTCTTCCAGCAGCCGGTCGCTGCCGACCGCGTCGGGAACATGCCGCCTGCAGAGGTACTGCTACCGGTGGACAAGACAACACCGCACCCGAGGGATGCAATCACGCTACCTTCGATGGAGACATCCCCCGCGGCACACCTGACATCGCGCGCTGCGGAAACCCGTGCCGGTGACGCCACCAGCGTGCGTCCGCCGACCGGCAGCGTGCCAAACATCTCTGGTGTCCAGAACCCGGTTGCACCTGTCACCCCGTCGGGTAACGCGGGCGCATCGCCGGGTGAAGGCGGGACCGAAGGTCGGGAGCCCGCATTGGCGGTGCGTGTGGGCATGCGCCCCCGGGTCAAGCCAGCCGAGAGAGCGTTCTCCATGCACGTGATGGAGGCACGCCCACACGGTCTGCAGACAGGAGAAGCAGCAGCAGGGGTATCCCGCGCACCGGAGATGGCTCCACCGCAGCCGGAGGTGTCGCCGGTCGAGGTGGTTCGGCAGGTTGCACGGCAGATAGAGACGCTGACGAGCCAGCGCAGCACCAGCAGTGTGACCCTGCAGCTGGAGCCAGAGCATCTGGGCAGGTTACGGGTGACCATCTCTCTGAACGATGGCGCTATCCACACCCATATCGTGGCAGACAACCACGCGGTCAGGCAGATGCTGGAAAGCAACTCCAGCCTGCTACAGCAGGCGTTGCAGGAGCGGGGGCTGCAGCTGGGCGCCCTGCAGGTCTCCGTGCAGGGTGACGGGCGTCAGTTCCCATTGCACCAGCCATACACCCCACCGCCGAGGGGCGGCTGGCTGGAATCAGATGCAGTGATAGACGCGGCAAATGAAGCAAATTTCGTGCGCACAACGCCGGGAGGCATTAACCTGCTGGCGTAGCCACGAAGGAGGTGTGAATAGATGACCGTAACGCCCGGCGGTGGCGTCAGCAACACGGTGACAGCAACCGCGAACGCCACCCCAAGGACAACCAGAGACCAGTTCTTGAAGCTGTTCCTGACGCAGCTGCAGAACCAGAACCCGCTGGAGCCGATGCAGGATAGGGATTTTCTGATGCAGCTGGCACAGTTCACGCAGGTGGAAAACGCGGAAGAGATGACGCACACCCTGCAGAATCTGCAGACGCTGGTCACCTCCACACGAGCCACCACCCTGCTGGGTAAGCAGGTTATTGCGCTGCCGGAGGGCGAGGCAGAGCCGGTGGAGGGCAAAGTGAGCGCGGTGCGCTTCACCGCCGACGGCGTTTGGCTGATGGTGAGTGGCAAACAGGTCCGTGTGCAGAACGTGCTGCAGGTAAACGGTTAGTTCCGGGAGGTGCAACATGCCGGAGGTTCGCCAGATAACGAACACCGCTTCCCCCGCAGGCGTTACGCCGGCGCAGCGGACGGCAAAAGACGGGGAAGCCTTCCGCGCCGCGCTCCAGCAGGCGCAGGGAGGTGTGCGTTTCTCCGCACATGCTCAGGCAAGGCTGCAATCTCGCCACATTGAGCTGGACGCGGAGGCTCTGCGCCGGGTGGAGAACGCGGTGGACAAAGCGGCAGAGAAAGGCTCGCGTGAGTCTTTGCTGCTGATGGATGACGTCGCGCTGATTGTGAGCGTGCGTAACCGCACGGTCATTACCGCTATCGACAAGGAGAGTCTGAAGGAGAACGTTTTCACCAACATCGACAGCGCAGTGGTGTTGTAACGGGCACCCGCTGGGGCGGGACCCCCTCCGCGTGATGGGGACGCCCCTCAGGCTCCTGAACGACCGAGGGAGCCAACCGTTACGATGACATCAAGAACACGAGGAGGAGGTCACAGATATGTTTCAGGCGATGTTCTCCAGCATCTCCAGCATCAAAGCGCACCAGGTGCGCATGGGTGTGGTGGGCAACAATATCGCCAACATCAATACCACCGGTTTCAAGTCGGGAAGGGTCACTTTTCAGGAGATGCTGTCGCAGACGCTGCGAGGAGCCAGCCGCCCCACCGAAGGCGGTTTGGGTGGTACCAACCCCATGCAGGTTGGACTGGGCACACAGGTAGGTAGCATCGACACCATACTGGAGCAGGGAAGCCTGCAGGCCACCAACCGCGTCACCGACCTGGCGATTCAGGGCAACGGCTTCTTTGTGGTAAGCAACGGCAAGCGAGTCGCCTTCACACGAGACGGTAACTTCGACATCGACGCCAACGGCACGCTGGTACACAAAGCTACTGGTGAGAAACTGGTCGGCTGGATGCCTGACGCCAACGGCAACATCGATATCACGAAGCCGCTGGGTGCCAGTTCGGTGATAGTCATTCCCGTCGGCAAGACCATTGCCGGTCAAGCCTCCACCAGCGCCAGCTTCAAGGGCAATCTCGCACTGGACGGTACCAGCTGGACAACCAGCGTGATGCTCTACGACGCGGTAGGCGCACCGGTGGACCTCAGGCTCAGGTTCTCACGAGCCACCAGCGAACCACCATCCACCCCGTGGACGCTGAGCTACTCGGTAGATGGAGGCAGAACCTGGGTGCCAACAGCCGATGTCGTAGAGTTTGACCAGTACGGGCGTATTACAAGTGGCGCCAGCCAGACCATCACCTTTACTCCGCCGGACAGCGGCGCACCAGACATGACGGTATCCGTTGACCTGTCGCGCATCACCCAGCTGGCGACCAGTTCTACTGTGGAGCCTATCGCACAGAACGGCTATCCGCCGGGCACGCTGGAGCAGCTGACCGTCTCACCCGATGGAACCATTAACGGTGTCTTCAGTAACGGCTTGAACCTGCCTGTTGCCCGCGTGGCGATGGCGGTATTCAATAACCCCGGCGGTCTGGAACGTGCGGGCAACAACCTGTTCCGCGAGTCGGTCAACTCGGGGGTTGCCAACATCGGCACCGCGCAGACGGGCGGACGTGGTTCCATCAGCTCGGGCTATCTGGAGATGTCCAACGCGGACATCGGTAACGAGTTCACCAACCTGATAGTGACCCAGCGTGGTTTCCAGGCGAACACGCGCATCGTCAGCACGGTGGACGAGATGCTACAGGACGTGCTACAGATGAAACGGTAACCTCCGCCCCATCTCGATCCCCTCTCCCACGCAGCGTGGGAGAGGGGGGGCGGGAGTGAGTGCCATACAAAAAGGACGCTGAAAAGCCATGATTAAAGTGACCAGGCTTGACCATTCGGAGCTCGTCGTCAACGCGGAGTTGATCGAAACCGTGGAGGCAACACCGGATACCGTTATCACGCTGACCAGCGGTAAGAAGCTGGTAGTGAGTGAGGATGTAAACGAAATCATCCGCCGAGTCATGGAGTATCGTCGTCATGCTTATGGGGCGCAGCAGGAATAGTGCCGCTGGTTCCAGAATGGACAGCACCACCGTCGGCGGGCTGCTCTTCGGCGTCGGCTGTCTGATTGCGGCTCTCTGGCTGGAAGGAGGGCATCTACACCAGCTGGTGAATCTGCCCGCGGCGGTAATCGTGCTTGGCGGCACGTTTGGAGCTACCCTCATCGGTCTCAGTGCCAGGCAGCTGCGCGACCTGCCCCACATTTTGCGCCAGGCTCTGGTCAGCCCATCTATAGACATCTCGCAAACCATCCGCTGGCTGGTAACTCTGTCGGAAAAAGCGCGCCGCGAGGGACTGCTTGCGCTGGAAGCCGACGCCAACGCCGCTTCCGACGAGTTCCTCAAACGTGCCTTACAACTGGCGATAGACGGCACGGACCCCGAGCTGGTGCGAGACATCCTACAGCTGGAGATTACATTCCTGGAAGAACGACACCGCCAGGGCGAGCAGGTTTTCACCAGCATGGGTGGCTATGCCCCTACTATGGGCGTGCTGGGCACGGTGATGGGGCTGATACACATGATGTCTCGCATTGAAAACCCCAGCCAAATGGGTCCCGCCATCGCCACGGCGTTCGTCGCCACACTCTACGGAGTGAGCTCCGCCAACCTGCTCTTCCTGCCTATCGCGAACAAGCTGCGCACGCGCCATGCGGAAGAGGTGCTTCTGCGTGAGGTCATCGTGGAAGGCGTTCTGGCGATTCAATCGGGAGAAAACCCGCGCATTGTGGAACAACGCTTACGGGCGTTTCTCTCACAGCGTCAGAAGCGTGCCCTACCCACGTTGAGGTGGCATATACACGATGACCAGAGCACGCAGGAGCACAAGGCGGCATGAAAACGTCGACCGCTGGCTCATCACCTACGCCGATATGATCACCCTGCTCGTGGCATTGTTTGTCATGCTCTACTCGATGTCGGCGGTCAATCAGGAGAAGTTCGGCGCGCTGGCTCAGTCGATGCGGCGCGAGTTTCAGGCGCTGCCCGAACACAACGGGGGCAAGATTATCGGCACAGGGCAGATTGTAGACCCTCTGGAGCAGCAGGCGTCGCAACTGCAGCGATTTCTGGAGGACACCGGTCTGCAAACGCAGGTGCGCGTTCGACATGAGGAGCGCGGGCTGGTCATCTCGTTGCTCAGCGACGGCACTCTGTTTGACCTGGGCAGCGCAGACCTGAAGCCCTCCGCGCGACAGGTGCTGGACCGGGTGGCTCAGTTGCTTCGTGCGGTGCCGAACCCTGTGTTGATCGAAGGGCACACCGATAACCTGCCTATCCGCACGGCGCAATACCCTTCCAACTGGGAGCTTTCGGCAGCGCGCGCCGCGCGGGTATTGCGCTATCTGGTGCAGAAAGGCGGAATCCCCTCACACCGTCTGATTGCCGTAGGCTATGCCGACACCCGTCCCCTCGCGCCCAACAACTCGCCGGCGAATCGTGCGCAGAACCGTCGTGTGGATATCGCCATTCTCAAAACCTCGCAGAACGCTCTAAGATTCGGCTCGCGCTAAGCCGACAATAGGATAGGGGGAGACGCCCATCATCCTCGTGATAACTCCTGCAGGGAGGTCGTTATGGCAGCAAAGAAAGCAGGCGCAGAAGGTGCTTCTGGCGGTGGTAAAAACAAGACGATTATCTTCCTGGTCATCGGCGTTGTGCTCGGAGCGGTAGTAGCGTTCGGAGCGAGCACGATGATTCTGGGCAAAAACAAAGGGGAGAAGAAAGAGGAGAAAACCCTGCCCGAACACACCATTGAGCTGGACGAGTTTGTGGTGAACCTCGCCGACGGCTCGCACTACGCAAAGGTGTCTATCGCGCTGGGGCTGGAGAAGCCGATGGAAGGCGGCGGGGAGGGAGGCAAACTGGATGCAAAGATACTTGCGCCTATCCGGGATACGGTCATCACGGTGCTGTCCAGCAAGAGCATGGAGCAGCTGGTCAGCAACGAGGGCAAAGCGAAGCTGAAAGAGGAGCTGAAGGAGAAGCTGAACGAGTTACTGGGTAAAGAGGTGGTAAAGGAGGTCTACTTTACCTCTCTCACGTTGCAGTAGCGCAGATAGCGGGTGTAAGCGGAAATGGTGGAGATACTGTCGCAAGAGGAGATAGAGGCTCTTCTGGCATCGCTGACCAGTTCCGAAGAGACTGCGGCAGCTGCCCCTGCCGGCGTGCCTGCAGCCGCTGCTTCGCCGGTCGGCGCAGGGAAGGGGGACCGGCGTGCCCCGATTGCCTACGAGGTGTACGATTTCCGCCGCCCGGATAAGTTCTCCAAGGACCAGCTGCGCACCATGCAGATGCTACACGAGACCTTCGCGCGGCTGTTCTCGTCCACGCTTGCCGCTCACCTGCGCGCTCCGGTACACATCGACCTTATTTCTGTCGAGCAAATCCCTTACGACGAGTACATCCGGGCAATTACCAGCAGCCTCATCAATATTTTCAGTATGCAACCCCTGTCTGGACAGGCGCTGCTGGAAATAGAATTCGACGTGGTTATCAGCATGATCGACCGCTTGCTGGGCGGGCCCGGCACGGTGGTGAAGCGCCCCCAGCCTGCTCTGACCGACATCGAACGACCGCTGGTGGAAAGCGTCGTGGACCGCGCGCTGGGCTCCCTGCGCACCGCATGGGAAGGGATTGTCAGTTTCACGCCGGTGCGCGAAGGCATGGAAACCAGCGCACAGTTTGTGCAGATTGTGCCTCCGAACGACATAGTGGTCTCCATCTTGTTCGAAATCCGCGTCGGGGAAACACATGGAGCCATGAGCCTGTGTATTCCCTACCTGTTGCTCAAACCCATCCTGTCCAAGCTCAGCGCACAGCGATGGTTCTCGGGTAGTAAACGTTCCTCTTCGCAACATACGGCTCTGATTGCGCAGCAGATTCAGCAAACGCGCGTGCCGCTGGTGGCGGTACTCGGAAGTACTCGTCTGATGCTGAGACAGGTACTGGACCTGAAGGAAGGCGACGTGATACTGCTCACCCGACGCACCAACGAGCCGATTGACGTGATGGTGGGCAACAGGGTGAAGTTTCGGGCGCGCCCGGGTTTGCGCGGCAAGCAAGTCGTGGTGCAGATAGAAAGTATCGTCGCAAACCACGCCGCTGAAAAGTCCAAAACAGCAGCTTCATCCAGCTGAGGAGGAAGGGTAGCAGATGGCATCGTTGAACCTGGAACATATTAACACGATTACCGGCAAGCAGGATAGCCTGTGGGGCACGGTGTCGATAGCGCTGTCGGAAGCGATTAACCGACAGGCGTCCCTTTCGTCCCCTCTCACCACCTTGCTTCCGGTTTCAGAGTTAGAAAACGCTTTCGCAGGCAAGCGCGTCTACGGCGTAGCCACCCTGCAGACTACTACTGCATACACTCTGCTGATTGTTCTGGAGACCTCATCTGCTGCAATGCTGGCAGACATCGCTGCTGGCGGGGACGGTTCCAGCCCGCCGCAGGATATCGACGAGGGCAGTCTGCAGATTCTGCAACAGGTGCTGTTTGTGATTGCGAACGGTGTGGCACAGTCACTCGCCAATCTGACGAACAGCGATTGCAACGTATTGCAGGTAGAGTGCCGCTATGAACCTGTCGAGCCGCCTGTGGAGTGGCTGACCCAGGACAATCTGGTGCGTTTGGATGCGGTGTTACACGTCGACGGCAGCCCTATCGGCGCGATGGCTGTGCTTGGCGACGAGCGATTCGCCCTGTGGCTGGCAGGCGAAGAGACCGAATCGCCGTCGGCACAGGCAGATGCCGCCGCCGTCGGAGCCAGTCCTTTCCAGACGCTGGATGAGGCAACAACCGCATCCTCCCAGCCTTTTGTGCCGCTGGCTCAAGCGGCTTCCCAGCCTCTACCCGCAGGTATCGAACTGATACTGGATGTCCCCCTCGAGCTCACCGTCGAGCTGGGACGCAAGCGGATGTTCATCAAGGATGTGCTCGAGCTGACCATCGGCTCCATCGTGGAACTGGACAGGATAGCGGGCGAACCGGTGGATGTTCTGGTAAACGGACGTATCATGGCACGCGGGGAGGTGGTGGTTATCGAGGACAACTTCGGAATCCGCATCACTGAGATTATCAACCCGCAGGAGCAGCTCGTCGAGATTAGCCGGAGAGCGGTGGCATGAGGAGAGCGTGTCTCATCTTCGTTCTGATGCTTGCAGTGAGGCAGGGGATGGCTTCGCCCCCCGAGACGCTTTTCTCCCCTCCCCCCGCCTCCGGTGTCCGCAGCCTGCACCTGACATCCGCGCCGGCAGCTGCCATACGAACCGAGGCGCCCTCGAACGATGCCGCGCCCGCTCAGCCTCGCCCGCAGGGTGCGCAAAACTCCCGCGAAGGCTGGGATGCCCTGCGACGCGAAACCCTGCCTGAACCCGTAGGGTCTCCGACCAGTCAGGCGTGGCGATGGCTTATCGGGCTGGCGGTTGCGTTGGCTCTCATAAAGTGGGGTCTACCACGCGCCCTCAACGGCGGTAACAAAGGGCAGGCTGTTCAGTGGCTCACCCGCCTCGTTCCCCCCAAAAGCGAAGGCACTATTACCGTGCTGGATACTCGCTTCTTAGGAGCGGGAGCGGTGCATCTGATTACTGTGCGCGGAAGAATACTGCTTATCGGCTCTACAGCACAGCAGGTGAACCTGTTAATAGACCTCACCGAACAGCCTGAACCCACGTCCGCATTTGACAAGGTGCTTGCACAGTCCAAACCTTTCACGCCGGAGCCCACGATTGCCGACGAAGCCAACGAGACCCAACAGGTGCTCCGCGACCTTCAGCAGCGATTGCAGCAGGTGCGTCAGCGACTGGCCGGGTAAGCGGGGCTACTTCGGAGAAGGCAGGCAGAGTTTGCCCATGATGACGGCGTGTTGCGCCCCTGTTGCTGCGGGCAGGTTATTCGTCCGTCCCCGCATCCGCTGATAGCCCAAAACCGCAAAAGCCACGGCCTCCTTCGCGTCGGGATGGATGCCGTAGCGGTCACTGGTTTCCACCTGCAGGTCAGGTAGCAGTTCTCGCAATCGCTTCATGAGAGTGCGGTTATGCACTCCACCGCCGGAGACTATCAGCCGACTCGCCGGCATCTTCGCGAAAACGAATCGGCGGATGGCGTCGGCGATGCTACGGGCGGTGAGTTCGGTAAGAACGGGCACCAGCAGTTCGGCGTTAGCAATCTTATAGCGGCGCAGCAGTTTGCGCACCATTGCCTCGCCGAAGGTCTCGCGTCCGGTGGACTTCGGGGGGAGCTGCGCAAAGTAGGGATGCTGCAACAGTTCGTTCAGCCACTCCTCGCGCACCGGGTGCCGCTGAGCGAAGGAGCCTTCGGGGTCGTAGCGGTATTTGCCCCCGCTGGCAATCTCCATCGCCACGTTGATCAGCGCATTGCCGGGTCCCGTGTCGAAAGCAATCACCTGCTCCGGTGAGGCATTCGCAGGGATGGCGGTGAGGTTGGCGATACCGCCGATGTTCAGCAGAATGCGCCCCTCTTCAGGATGGCGAAACAGCAGATAATCCACATAGGGAACCAGCGGCGCGCCCTGACCGCCTGCCGCCACGTCCGCCGTACGAAAGTCGCCGACGGTAGTCACTCCGGTGCGTTCTGCAATCACCGCCAGCTCGCCGATTTGCAGGGTGGAGCGAATCGGCTTTCCCTGCCACTCTATCGGTTCGGGCTGGTGCCACACCGTTTGCCCATGTGAGGCGATGCACAGGATCTGCTGGGGAGATACCTTCGCCTGCTGCATCAGCTGCAACGCCGCATCAGCGAACAACTCACCTAACAGGAAGTTCAGATGGCAGATTTCGGCAACACCTGTTTCCCCACGGATGGTGCGCAGCAGCTCCGCCTGCACGTCGGAGGGATAAGGCGTGGTGTGGAACGCCAGCGTCTTCACCTCAAGGTTATCGCCCGCATCGCGGATATCCACCAGCGCGGCGTCGATACCGTCCATGCTGGTGCCGGACATCAAACCGATGACCATGCTGGGAGGTTCGGGGTGTGCCATCTGCTCAAAACATGCCCGCATCACGCTGCAGGTAGTTGCGCAGGCGCAGCACCGCCTGCGTGTGCAGCTGATACACGCGCGATTCGGAGACGCCAAGCACCTTGCCGATTTCGCGGAAGGTCAAACCCTCATAGTAATACAGCGCGATAACGAGCCTTTCGCGCTCAGGCAGGCGGTCGATGGCTTCCACCAGCAACCGTCGCATCTCACGCTGCTCCACCTCGGCGATGGGGTCGGCGGTGGTGTCCGAGAGCACATCCGAGATATGCAGCTTTTCGCCCGCGTCCTGCGAGCCCAAGATGAGGTCGTCCAGAGAGAGCAGGTTGGTGCGTCCGGCATCGCAGAGCAGCTGATGGTAATCTTCTATCGCCATGCCCAGTTCCTGGCTGATTTCCTCTTCGGTAGGCGGTCGTCCGAGGCGGGATTCTAAGGCGGAGTAGGTGCGCTCCAGCTGTTTCACACGGTCGCGCACGGAACGGGGAACCCAGTCTTCCGAGCGCAGCAGCTCCAGAATAGCTCCCCGGATGAGCGCGATGGCGTATGTTTCGAACTTGACCTGGCGGGATGGGTCAAATTGGTCTACCGCTTTAATCAGTCCCATAATGCCTGCGCTCACCAGGTCCTCGCGGTCCAGCGTGGGCGGAAGCGAGCTGACCACCCGTCCGGCGGTAATTTTGACCAGATAGGCATAGCGTTCGATAATCTGGTGCCGCGCCTGTGGGTCGCCGTATCGCTTATAGCGCTCCCACGCTTTATCCATTTCCGCAGCCGATGGCATGCCCAGCCTTTTCTCCTCGGATGTATCCTGTCAGAAGATGGTTACGCTGCTTCTCGCTCTTCCTGAGGCTCTTCCTCGGCGGGTGGCTGCTCGGAGGCAGGTCGGTCTTCAACGGGCTTCTGCGCGCCTCTGGAGGCGTCCAGGATAACCTCAAACACTATCATGACTGCTGCCAGCATCACGAACACGGTTGTGGCACGCAGAAGGCTGGTTGCCAGCGATATGCCTTTCCAGCTTGCCAGCAGCCACGTCCACAGCGCCCCCCAGAGAGCAATAAACCACTTCAGCCGACTTGCGCTCATGCCCCACTCCGCCACGATAGTTAGTATAACACAGCAATCCCGCGATTACCAGTTGGTCGCTTTCGCCTGCGGAGGGCGAACCTCCGGGTGAGCCGTCCCCCCCCACCAGACCTCCCAGAGGAGGTGTTTTACGGCTCGGCAGGAGCCTCGCCCTCCAGTGACACCGTGTTCAGGCCGCTTCTGAACTGGCTTTGCGCTGTTCCAGCGCGCGCAGGTACAGGTCGACATATTCTCCCGCAGCGCGGTTCCACGAGTAATCCGAGCGCAGAGCAGTGTCCACCAGCTTGCGCCACACCTCGGGCTGCTGATATGCCCTCAGCGCACGCTTGATAGCCTTCAGCAGCTCCGCCGGGTCGTACTGCTCGAAGACGAAACCGTTGCCTTTGCCCGTACGCGGCGAGAAGTCGGTAATGGTATCCGCCAGACCGCCTGTCTTGCGCACGATGGGGATGGTTCCGTAGCGCAACGCCATCAGCTGCCCCAGTCCACACGGCTCGAAGCGCGAGGGCATCAGGAACATATCGCTGCCCGCGTAGATGCGCTGCGCCAGGTCGGGGTCAAAGCCGATAAAAGCGCGCATCTGCTCGGGATGCTCCTTTGCCAGCTGCTTGAACAGCTCCTCGTAGCGCGGGTCGCCAGTGCCAAGCACCACGAACTGGAAGCCCAGCTTCAGTATCTGTTTTGCAATAGGGGCGATGAGGTCCAGCCCTTTCTGGTCTGCCAGGCGGGTAATCATGCCGATGATGGGAGTATTCGGGTTGACGGTAAACCCGCACTCTTTCTGCAAAGCCTCTTTGCATTTCGCCTTGCCGGATGGGTCATCCGCGCTATAGTGGGCGGGGATGCGCGGGTCGGTGGCGGGGTTGTACTCCTCGTAGTCGATGCCGTTGACGATGCCCTCCAGCCTTCCCTGTGAGGCGATGTACTGCAGTAGCCCTTCCATCCGGCAACCGTACTCGGGCGTCTGTATCTCTTTGGCGTAGGTTTTGCTGACGGTGTTCACCATGTCGGAGTACACGATGCCGCCCTTGAGGAAGTTCACCTTCCCGTAGAACTCCAGCCGCTCGTAATGGAACAGCCATTCGGGCAAGCCTGCCTTCCACAGGAGCTCGTAGCCGAACTCGCCCTGATACGCTAGATTGTGGATGGTGAAGACCAGCCCTACCTGCTGCCATTCCGGCTGGTGCGCATGGAGTATGCGGATGTACACCGGCACGAACCCCGTATGCCAGTCATTGGCGTGGATAATATCGGGTATCCAGTCCAGCTCTTGCAGCATCAGCGGAATGGCGCGGTCAAAGAAGACGTAGGGTTCTGGTTCGAGGGCATAAATCTTTTTCGACTCGGTGGCTTCGGTAAAATAGTGTTTGTGCCCGATGAGGTAGACAGGGGTACCGTCTTTCAATCTGGTGCGTCGGATAATCGCCTCTTCGGTGGTCACGGGATTGATGGGCACAGGCATGCTTTTGACCACCGTGCGTACCGGATAGTCGGGGTTCTTTTCGATCATCCGGTAGCAGGGCATAGCGACACGCACATCGTGCCCGAGCGCACGCAGTGCTTTGGGCAACGCGCCCGCCACATCTGCCAGCCCGCCGACCTTTGCCAGCGGGGCAACCTCTGCGGAAACAATCAACACTTTCAAGCTACGACCCATGTGTGTTCCTCCTCTTTCGGTATGGGCAGCAGAGCAGGTGGACGCAGGTGGTCCGACAGGCGTGCCAGAAAGGCATGGAGCCCTTTGCCCACTCCAGGATGCGGCATGATTCGAGACCGCACTTCTACCGCCAGAGCAGATAATCCTTTAGCCGCCGCGCTGTCGGGCGAGGAAAGCCAGAAACAGGCGCTTTGCTCTGCTGCTGCACTGACACTGTTATCTTCCACAATGCTCCCCAGCAGCCGCACCCTGTTACCAAACTGCGCGGAGAGCAGCTGCTCGACCTGTCCTCCTATCCTCTGCGCCTGAGCAGATGAGACGCACCGGTTCATCACCCAGCCAACCTGCAGGTCTGCGCGCTGCAGAAGCAACCGCTTCACCAGACTATACGTGCGCAACAGACTATCGCGTTGCGGGAGGGCTATCGCCAGCACCATATCGGAGGACAGGGCGTAGGCGAGGGTATCGGTGGATTCGGGATTGCCCGTGTCGATGATGACCACATCCGCCAGCACTTCCAGGCTACGCAGGCGTTCGATGATGTCGCGCTGCCCCTGTGCGGAGAGGCGTTTGAGAGCAAGGATGCGTGTTGCGCCGGGCAACACGCGGATACCAGCCGCGCCGGCGGTCAGTATCTCCGGCAGGTCGCGACGGTCGGCGAACAGGTCTTCGAGGGAATAGCGTGGTTCCGTCCCCAGCAGACGGCTGCAGGTCAGCGCGCCCACATTGCCGTCCAGAAGGACAACGTGGCGTCCTGTCTGTCCCAGCAAGGCAGAAAGGTTGGTGGCAATGGTGGTTTTGCCGGACTCCGGCGTGCCGCTGACCACGCTAATCACCCACGTGCCCATGCGCAATCCGGGCGTGATACCCAGCACGCCCTCCGCCGGTTGTTGTGAAATCAGCCTTCGAAGCCCCAGAGCCTGGTCATGGACAACAGCCACCGGACACCTCCCGAGACATGGTCTCACCTGTGAAAATTATCGGGAGGAGCCAGCAATTTGTGCAGGGGGACATACCCGCAGGACGAGATCCCCAAAGGTCGTTATCGGTCCTCGGAACCCGGCTTGCGCACGACCACGACGTTGTTTATCCATTCCTCGAGAGGGTCCACGCCCTCACGATTGGGGTTTTCATTATCTATTGCCCAGCGCATCGGGTTAGTTACGATGTATTCGCGGATGCGGTTGAGGGATTTCTCATCCCGTATGATGTGTTCGTAATAATTGCGTTGCCACAGCCGACCACGAAACGGTTCCCATCCCAGCTGTTTCACACCATCCGCGTATCTTTTGGTCGTCATCGTTTTGAAACGATGCACCACATCCGGCAATGCCAACGTAGGGGCAACCCCCTGTGGTTGCCCCGTTCCCTGTGGTTGTTGATGGGGGCAGACACGGGGGTCTGCCCCTACGGGTGGTTGCGCAGGGCAGGCACGGGGGCCTGCCCTACGAGGATGATGATACCGTGCATGTGGTTGGGCATTACAATGAATGCGTCGGTTTGCACACCCGGATAGAACGACGGCAAATCGTTCCAGATGTCGTGTACCATCTGTCCTGCCTCATTCAGCCGCATCTCGCCACCGATGACCTCCCCAAACAGGCAGGCACGGTCTTGGGTGCAAACGGTGACAAAGTATGCCCCTGCCTGATGGTAATCGTAGCCTTTTAGGCGAATGCTCCGCCGGTGGCGCCGTTCAGGGTCGAATGGCATGGTATCTGCCTCGATCACTGTCTCAACGATACCAGGCGTTGTCATGCGCTATCTGGTAGGCGAACTCCACCTCTTCCAGCGGCGTGCCCGGTTGCACCATGTGCGATGTGCAGAAGATGTAACCGCCGCCGGGTTTCAGGGCACGCATCACACGTCGAATCTCGTCCGCCAGCTGCTCGCGCGGCAGACCCCGCCCCAGCATAGTGCGCACGTCCAGCCCGCCGTAAATGCCCAGCCTGCCGTAATAGGCGTGCTTCACCTCGGCGGGGTTCATGCCCGCCGATTCCTGCACCGGGTGCACCACCCGAAAACCCAGCTCCGCCACGCCGTCCAGCACAGGGGTGATGTAGCCGTCGCTGTGCAGGGACAGCAGACCGCCTTTGCGCTTGACCGCGTCGCAGATGACCTTCTCCGCAGGATAGACCAGCTCCCACCACGTTTGCGGGCGGAACATCAGCGCGTGGTTCATGCCCCAGTCGTCGGAGATGTGTATCACGTCCGCGCCCAGGTCGAGGCAGTTCTCGGCGTAGCGGGCAGCCCACCGTGCGATGCGCTCGTACAGCTGCTGGCACAGCTCGGGACGCATTGCCATCTCCACCAGGTTCTGCTCCTGCCCGATGACACCGTTCGCCGCTTCGAACACACCGGGCGTCTGCACGAAGACGGCGCGCCCTCGCCGCCCTTTGTGATGCTCGATCTCGGCGCGGATGGTGGTGTAGATGTCGGGGTCGTCCGGGTCGGTGAACTCCGCCTCCAGCGCCGCGTCCAGCGTGTACACCCAGCCGTAGGCGGGTTCATATTCGGAATCGGGGCTGTTGGGCGACGCTCCCTGCTTCAGGAAGCCTTTGGCGGGGAACGCCTGCGTCATGTCCACGTCCAGCGCGTCGCAGAAAGCCTCAAACGTGCCGTACTTCGCCACGATATCGTCTATCACACCCGGCTGCCCGAAAATCCAGATGTAAATGGGCACGCGGTCGGGTTCCTGAAAGTTCAACGCGGTCAGAACGCGCTCACGAGGAAGCATCTTCTTCACCTCAGTCCAGTGTCTCGACAAAGCCCAAATGTTCTATGTACTGCTCTTCATACTGCGGGTTGCCGGTCATCACGATATGCTTCATCTGCCGCGCCAGCCACTCTGCCCGTTTGCGCTCGCGCACGGAACGGAGGGCGATTTTCGCCCCTGCGCCCGCCGCGTTACCGACCGGCTCGATACATTGCAGTGGAAGCGGCGGCAACAGACCGATGCGCTGCGCGGAACGCAGGTTGACATACATGCCGAATGCTCCCGCCACCAGCAAGCGGCGCACGTCCAGCCAGGTAATGCCCGCCTCTTGCAAAAGCACCTCCATCACCGCACGGATGGAACCCTTCGCCAGCTGCAGCTCGCGGACGTCTTTCTGGGTCAATACAATGCCCTCCGCATTGCCTGCTGCCTCCGGTGCAACCAGCTGGAACGCTTTTTGCTCACACAATGTCGTCAGATGCGCTTCCCACCATTCGCCGTTATCGTTGTTGCTCATGCGCCCTGCTTCATTGACTGCCCCGATGTCCAGCAGGCACGCCGCAGCGTCGATGAGACCCGAGCCGCAGATACCTTTGGGAGGCGCTCCAGCGACGGTGGTAACATGCAGCCAGCGGTTTTCGCCGTTGCTCTCCACGCTTATCTGCGAAACCGCTCCCGCTTCGGCGCGGATGCCTTGATAGATGCGTCCGCCTTCGAAGGCGGGGCCCGCCGCTGCGGAGGTGCAGTAATATTTGCCCTGATGCCGCAGCACCACTTCGCCGTTGGTACCGATGTCCAGCGCGAGCACTGTCTCGCCTTCAGGGTCAAACAGGTGCGTGAGCGCAACCGCCACCGTATCTGCCCCGACGTAGCCCGCCACACACGGCAGAGTGGTCAGCATCGCCGCAGGGTTCACCCGCAAGCCAATCTGCCGCACCTCCACGCTCAGCAGGTCGGTAAACACGGGCACGTAAGGCGCGACGGCGATGGAGTTGGTGTTGACGCCTAGCAGAAAGTGCAGCATGGTGGTATTCCCCACCGCCACCACCTCAAACACGTCGTGCGGGTCTACCCCTGCGGTCTGGCACGCCTCGGCGATAATCTCGTTCATCCCGCGCACGACGGCGTGCTGCAGCTGCTTCAATCCCGCCGGGTCATGGTAGACGAAGGACAGGCGTGATACCACATCGTCGCCGTACTGCACCTGTGGGTTCAGGCGGGCGGCGTAAGCCAGCTCCTTCCCGCTCTGCAGGTCTATCAGGTAGCCCACCAGCGTGGTGGTTCCGATATCGAAGGCGATGCCCAGCAAAGGATGGGTGTCATCGGGTTGCACTGCCAGCAGGCGGTTCGCGGCGGGATGTTCGGGGTCACAGAACAGCACCGCATGGACGCGGAAGCCGGCATCGCGCAGCACTTGCGGTAACTGCCGTAACACGCCCAACGGCACCTGCTCTACTGCCAGCGCAATGCCATGCTGTTCTCGAAGGGCGTCCAGCAGGCGACGCAGGTCGGAGCGTTCATCGGAGGTACTCGGTGCAGGCACGTGCAGCGGCAAACGGCGTACGGCAGGCTCCAGGGATACGGGGCGTTCTACAGCGGTGGTTAACACCTGAGCGATAGCAGGTCGGCTCTCGGCGGGCACTTCCAGCTGGATGTCGCCCATCACCCGATGTCGGCAGGCTAACCGCCAGCCTTCGGCGAGCTCCTGCGCAGGCACGTGACGGTACTCTTCTTGTGTAGGCTCCGGAACCGCTCCACCGGTGAAGCGCACTTTGCATTTTCCACACACGCCGAACCCGCCGCACGGGGTCTCTACGGCAACCCCTGCCTCCCAGAGCGCGCGCACGAGCGGCGTCCCTTCTGGCAGATCTTTCGTTATCTCATCAGGCAGGATGAACACACGAGCCATGCGTAAACGGGTCCTTTCTCTGCTAATCTGCAGTAAAGGTTATGGGAACAGCGCAGGAAATCCTGTTAGGACTTACGCAGTTGCGATGGGCACCTGACGGGCCATGCATTTTTCAACCACTGTGGAGACGATTGTATGTCATGCCGAAGGTCAGCGAAGCATCTCATCCCTGTCACCTTGAGCGTTAGCGAAGGGGCTGAGATTCTTCACTTCGTTCAGAATGACAATGTATTCGCTCAGAGTGACATATTATGTCGCTTGCCGTCGCAAAACCCCGAACGGTCTTTCAACTGCGTAATTGCTAAACAGATTCTACCCGTCCCGCCTACTCTCCTTGTGCCTGATGGGGCATTTCTGGTATACTGCGGCAAAGAGCATTCGTGAGGAGGCGGAGGGGATGAAACGGTTCTTTATAATCGCCTGTATCTTGGGGCTGGCAGGTGCAGCGTTTGCGCAGTCCACAACCCCCAAGCAGGTGATGCAGAACATCCAGCAGGCGTACGGCAAGGTGCAGAGCTTGAAAGCGACCCTGCAGATTAAAATGGGCGAGACGTTCGTCAGCTCGGTGCAGTTCCAGCGACCGAAGCTGTTCATGGTGCGGGTTAGCCAGAACGGCAAGACGGTCTACTCCTTCACCAGCGACGGCAAAACCTTCACGACCTACGACGCCCAGAAAAACAGTTATCAGCAGCAAGAGGTCAGCGCAGACAGCCCTCTGGTGGGTGGGCATCTGCAGTTTGCCGGATTCGCCGCGATGGCGATGGAGCCGCAGTACGGCAAGATGCTGGAGGGGTTCTTCCAGCAGAGCTTTGACAAGGCGCAGGCGAAGGGCAAACAGAAGGTCGGCAACACCCCCTGCCGTGTGGTGGAATTGACGGGCAAAGGCGGCACGATGACCCTGTATCTGGGCGAAAAAGATGGGCTGGTGTACCGCATGGTGTACAAGATGCCCGACGGCGATATCTACGAGGAGACGGTCACCGCGCTGCAGCTGAACCCCACAATCCAGAAGAGTGTCTTTGCGTTCAACCCTCCGGCTGGCGCCAAGAAAGCGGAACCCGCTAAGGAAGATGAGACGGCAAGAGACGACACCAACTCCCTGAAAGGCGCAGAGGCTCCTAACTTCACTCTGATCGATATGGAAGGCAACGAGGTCTCGCTGAACAGCCTGCGAGGCAAAGTGGTGTTCCTGGACTTCTGGGCGACGTGGTGCCCACCCTGCCGCAATTCGCTGCCGCACACCCAGGCGCTGAGCCAGCACGAGAAGACGAAGTCGGGTGACCTGGTGGTGCTGGCGGTGAACGCCCGCGAAGACGTGGACAAAGTGAAGAAGTTCATGCAGGACAACAACTACAGCTTCCGTGTGCTGCTGGACAAAGACGGCAAGGTGCTGGACAGCTTCAAGGTACGCGGTATCCCCACCTTCGTGTTGATCGACCGCGAGGGCAAAGTGGCGTGGGTGCAGGTCGGCTTTATGCCCGGCTCGGAGAAGGCGATGGAGGAGGCGGTTACCCAGGCACTGGGGCAATAAGCACGTGGAGGCAACGGGCAACCCCAAAGGTTGCCCGTTGCTAGTCCTGAGCAAGCATTTCCTGCGCGGCAGCACGCGCACCGGGCAGACCTTCTCCCGTGAACCATTCGGCTTGCAGGCGAAAGCCCGGTAAGACGCTGCTGTTCAGCGAGCCGCTCTCATCGGGCTGCACTGGCACATAGCTGCCATCCTGCAGGCGGAACAGGTGGACCGCCCTGCGCCCCGGACGCGGGTCGATCAGCCAGTACTCGCGTACGCCTTCCCGCTCGTATTCCAGAAACTTCTCCACGCTGTCGCGGTGCAGGCTGTCGTCGGAAATGACCTCTACGACCACATCTGGCGCACCGGTGAAGCGGTCGGCATCCAGGTGTTGCAGGTTCTCATTGCGCACCACGAACAGGTCCGGCTCGCGAGAGGCGTTGCTGCGCGGCAGGTAGAGCTCAAACGGGGCAAATAGGAACTCTCCCACAGGGTTTCGTTGCAGATACTCTTCCAGCAGATACGCCAGAAAGCGAAGCACCTGCTGATGGTATCTTTTCGGCGGCATCAGCACTATGACCTCACCGTTGACCCACTCCGCATGGGTGTCTTCATCTTTCATACGCAGGAACTGCTCGTACGTCAGAGGCGTCTTTTCTGTTTTCAGCACAGGCGGCATGAGATGTCCACCTCCACCCCTATTATACGCCTATTCGCGAGGCGCGTCGACAAGCGGAACAGGCGCACGGGAAGCGGGCTCGATGAGCAGTTCCACGCGGCTCGTACCCTGAAGCTGCAGAATCAGACTGCCCGACGGCAGATACTGGTGCGGCGGCGCGATGGGCGTCGGCACGCCGTTGATGCGCACCTGCGGAACCCCGTCCAGCCCGTTGATGAGCGCATAGTAGTTGCGAGACAACCACGGGGTGATGCGAAAAGCCACCTGCAAACGGCGCGGGTTGCCTGGCAGGGGAGTACGCACCGAAGTCTGGTCGATTTGCCCGGGCGCGTGTACCAGCAGCCGGGTGGGGCGCAGGGCACGCAGAGAGTACACCGGCGTCGCGCTGAACAGCCGTATCGCGTCCGTCTGTACCGTGCCCGGGTTGATGGGCGGTCCGTCCCGCGTCTGCTGGCGCAGGTAGAACACATCGGGCAGCAAGCCCTGTCGCTCGGCGTCGTTTTGCTTCCAGGTCATCTGGATGCCTGTGGCGGTGATGCCGTCTGCAATGGCTCGCCAGGGGCCGCCGTAGGGGTCTACCTGCGCCAGGCGGTACAGCGCGTCCGCATACGCCAACCCGCACCATTGCACCGGCAGTCCGAACCACACGGGAGAGGTCCAGTTGGTCGCGCCGTACACGGGGATGGTGGCGTAGGTACCAATGTTCTGATTGACCGGGTTCACCAGATACACGAAAGGCACGCCCGTCCACGCCCAGTAGCGCGCCTGCTGCAGGTAGTCCCCGTAGCCCGTCAGCAGGTAGCCCATCAGATAAGCGCGCACCAGTAATCCCGCAGCGTAGATATCGGGCGTGTGCAGGGGGATTTCCCACGTCTGCGCGCCGCGGGGTACGCCGTTGCGGAACTTGTCCATCGCCTGCAGCAGGCGCAGCCCTTCGGCAATCAGCGCGCGGTCGCCGCTGAACGCGCCGTGTTCCAGCACCTGCAGCACCGCGGCGGCGGTATAACCGCTGGCATCGGGTGCGTAGTGCGTGCGCCCGTAATCAGGTTTGCCGGGTTCGGGGCGGTAAATCAGCGTGCCATCCGGCTCGAACCGCGAGACCACCTGCCAGCCAACCTGCCTCGCCGTCTCCATGTTCTCCGCCACATGTCCGTACACCAGCGCTGCTACCGGATAGGCATTATGTGAGATATTGTAGAAGTTCATCGCCCAAGCAGGAACCTGAGCGATAGCGCCGATAGCGGTTTCGCGAAGGCGTTGTGCGAGGTTGGGGTCGGCGGCGTAGCCAGCTAGCCATTCCATCAGCACCGCCGCATCCGCCGCGGGCTGCGCGTTGAAGCCGGGCCAGTAGGCGTGTCGGAAGAGATAGCCTTCGCGGATTCGCGAATCCAGCCAGCCTCCCGCTGCCAGCGACACGTAGCCGGTGAAGGTCATCCCGATGTTCGGCAAGGGCGGCAAACCACGCAGGCGGACGTAGTGCTGCACGGCGGGCACCACGCTCTCTCCCCGTCCGCCGATGAGAATGGCGTTCAGCACCAGAAGCTGGTTCGGCTGCAACACAATCGGCAAACTGGGCAGCAGCTTGCCCTCTTCGCGGTTCACGCCGTCGGAACCCGGGCTCAGGATGCCCATCACATGCGCGCCGGAGGCGAAGAAGCGGTCGGGCGAGTCGAACAGCGCGCAGAACTTCTCATCCGGTTGCCAGATGAGACCGACGTACCGCCCTCGCGCCTGAATCGCCATCAGCGGGAAGGTAATCTTCAGGTTGTCGGGAACCTGACGCCGCGCCGCTGCTCCGATGACGTCCGCTTCGGAACTGCTCGGCTCGTTCTCCAGGTACTCCAGCCCTGCAAATAGCCCCTGCCCTTTGGAAGTGCCGTAGCTGCCCATGCCGGGCAACAGCAGCAGCATGGGCAGAAAGTACACCTCGCGCGGCTGGTCGACGCTGACCTGTGTCTGTAGGTCGATGGTTCCAGCTACGGGGTTCGGGCTGAAACGCTGAGTGAACAGCCAGTTGCCGCCATCCGCATCTCGCGCACGGTACTCCACCACCAGCGCAATACCCTCGCGCCAGAGACGTGCGCTCTGGATGGCACTGTGCAACGCAAGCCATCGGCTCTCAGCCCCCATCTGGTAGCCAATCATGGGACGGGTAAAGCCGGTCGCCATGCGCTCGCCCGCTACCAGCAGTTCGAAGTTTCCGGGCGCGGGTGGACCGTGTCTCAGCACCACGTCGCCCGAACGCACCTCATGCACCTCACTCTGCAAGGTTGGGGGAACGGGTTGCAACCACTGCGGCTCCTGCGGCACATAGCGCACCTCGATGCTCATGTATCGCACCCATGCCCTGCCCGAAGGACCAGGGGGGTCGATGCGGAAGCGATAGTTGCCCGGCAGAACGGGCAGGATAAGCGTTTGCTCTCCCCACGTCCCCTGCGGCACGAAGAAGCGCACCGATTGCTCTTCGGTCGCCCAGGTGCCGTCGCGGAAGTAGAAAATCTGCCAGAAGGTGCCGACTTCTGCCTTCACGCGGATGCGCAGGTACAGCGCTTTGTCGGATGGCAGGCTGTAGGCGGGACCAATCGTGTAGGGGTCCTCTCCCGAAATCTCTATTTGCATACCGTCGCCGGTTGCCAACAGCCGACTGATGGCGTGCGTAGGCTGCCAGCGGGCGACCTCCAGCGGGTTGCGGAAGTCGATGTAGTACAGCGTTTGGGCGTAAGCGCAGGTAATAGAGAAAAGTCCCAGAACTACCAGAACAACGCGAGCGAACACAGCAATCCCCCCTTTCCTGAAACACACTGAAACGATAGCACAACGGGCAATAACAGTCAACACGACGGATACCCACTGCAGGAAAATGACAAATCTTGTCGAATAAGAAACAAAGTGGCATGGAGGAGCTGACTATGAAGCCGGGCGGTGAGGTTGCCCTTGTGGCGATACAGATGCGTACCACTCTGGAGGACTACCAGAGCGAAAAACGGTTGACGAGCCGCGTAAACGACCTGCTCGCCTCGGCGAAGAAGCGTGTGCGCCCGGGGCTTCCCGTTTTGGCTGTCTTCCCTGAGGACATCGGTTTGGGAATGCTATTCCTCGATGATTACGAAGCAGTCAAGGGATGCAAGAGCATCTATGAAGCCGCAGCAGTACTCTCACAACGCTACGCCACGTCCATCCGACAGATAATAGATACGTACCGTGTCTCCCCCACGAGGGCACTTTTGCTGGCACTGGGCAAAAGGCTGGAAAGCCGTTATCGCCGTCTTTTCTCGCAGGCGGCGCGCCAGCACGGCGTGACCCTGGTTGCAGGCAGTGCACCCCTCCCTCACCCGAAACACCCCGACGAAGTGTATAACACCACCTATGTCTTCGCGCCTGACGGTCGGCTGATTCTGACGCAGCGCAAGGTGCATCTTATCCCGCTGGAGCAGCCAATGGGCATGGACCTCTGTGCAGGGACGGTCGAGGAGCTTCGGGTAGTAGACACGCCCGTGGGCAGGCTGGGTGTCGCTATCTGCTGGGACGGCTTCCACGCCGATGTCATTGAGGCACTGGTCAAACAGAAGGCGCGCCTGATAGCACAGCCGTCCTTTAACCCGCTACCCTGGACACAGGAGCAGGCGGAGAGCTGGAAAACCGGTCTGTGGCAGGCGTGCCAGCAGTATCCCGAACTCATCGGCGTCAATCCGATGATGACAGGCAGGCTGTTCGAGGATGTGGTGATCGAAGGGCGTTCCAGCATCGTGGCGCACGTTTCACGCACGCGGGATGGTTCAGGCTATCTGGCACAGGCAAGCAGTGCAGTGGATGAAGAGATAATAGTGGCACAAATCCGACTACAGACACCATAACGTTGCGTAAGGGAGGAGAACGAGGTGCCGCAGAGGCTGGTACTGGGTATCGACGGTGGACAAAGCACCACACGAGCGTTGATCGCCGATATGGAAGGTAACCTTCTGGGGCTGGGGGTGGGAGGACCTTCCAACCACATCCACGAGCCGGGCGGTCCCGAACGTCTTCGTCACTCTTTGCGAACGGCACTGAACGGCGCATTGCAGAGTGCTTTCCTGCCCGCTGATACACGCTTTGCGGTGGCACTGTGCGGTATGACCGGCGGCGGACCGCTGGTGGAGGAGATTTGCCGTCAGGAGCTGCCCGCCGAGAAGGTGGTGGTGACGCACGACACCCGCACCGCGCTGTATTGCGTGACGCAAGGGCGCCCCGGAGCAGTGGTGATAGCCGGTACCGGCTCCGTGGCGTTCGGGATGAACGAGGACGGCGAGATTGCCTCCGTGGGCGGTTGGGGATACCTGATGGGCGATGAGGGAAGCGCGTACTGGATAGCCCTGCAGGCGATAAACGCATGTACCCGTGCAGAAGACGGACGCATCCCACCGACGTGGCTGAAGCGAGTGATACTGGAGCATTTCGGTGTGGAGAGTCTGTCGGCACTGCATCGGCTGATATATTCCGAACAGCTATCACGGGGACAGCTGGCTTCCGCCGCACAAGCGGTTTCGGATGCCGCCAAGCTGGGCGAGCGCACGGCGATACGCATTCTCACCAGCGCAGGTAAAGAGCTGGGACTGATGGCTGTAGTCGTGTTGCGCAAGCTCGGAATCCAGTACCACCGGGTCAGGGTAGGGCTCGTGGGAGGAGTAGCCCGGGCAACCGCTCCATTGCACGAAGCTTTCCGCGCAAGGGTGCATCGGAGCACGATGGCAGAGGTGGTGAAACCGCGCTTCCCGATGGTGGTCGCCGCCGTGTGCATGGCACTGGAGCAGGCGGGCATGACTGCAGATGAGCATCTGTGGCAGCGGATGGAGGAACAGTCGCCACGCTTCGGTCTTATCTGATGGCGCGTGTGCAGACCCTGCTACTTTTCCTTCCGCGTCCGTTTTTTGGCATCCAGCAGCCTGCCGATTTGCTCGCTGGAGGTTGAGGGCTGAGGTGAAACGGGGCGAGACGTGGTAGTCTCCCCGGCAGTTGTCGGCTCATCGGGAGCAGAAGAAGGCACAACCGCCGCCGGAGGCTCATACTTTTCCCGAAGACGTCTTTTGCGCTGCAACAGTTGGGATGTTGCGGAAGCCGAGGAAGGAGCAGTGCGCACCACACGCAAACGCGCCAGCACACGCGCCCACGCCTGCTGCCACTCCGGCAGCACCTCCGCCTGCCACACGATGCGCCGCAGGGCAATGTCCACCGGCAAAAGGAACAATACCACAAACAACAGCGGAATACTCGCCTCCGAGGGCACACGCACCGGCGCGCGCTGGGCACCGAAGATATCCTGCGGCGATGGCTGTTGCCTGCCTCCGGTAAGACGGGCTATCTGCTCCAGGAGCGAACTGTTGCTCTTCAAATCGCGATACTCGGGCGAGTAGGCGATGGTGTCCGTCCCCACGCTCAAGCCAACCGTACCGTTGGGGCGGCGATACTGCACGGCGACCACGTAGGTTCCGTAGCCTCGCGCGTCGAAGGCGGCTTCGTAGCGGGAGGCTCCCGTCTGCGAGAGCACCAGCGGCGTGACCTGACCGGTCGGGGAGACCAGTTTGGCGGTCAGCGACCGCGCGCCTTCATCCGCGCCGGCAGGTCGCCGCAGGATGTCTATGCTCACATACCCCTTGCCTCCAGAGATGCTCACCTGCGTGCGCACATCGTCGGCAGGCAAGCTGCGCAGGATGGTGCGTATGACGCGGGCAGCGAAAGCGGGAAACTCCGCCCACTTTACCCATTGCGCGCACCATTTCGCCTGCCCATCGGAGGTGAACGCCATACTGCGCCCCACGCCATACTGCCACACCGCAAATACGGGGTCGTCTTTGTGTGAGAGCAAGCCCAGCTGCGCCCCGGGCTTGGCGGTGGTGGTGTTGTAGCCCAGCAGGGGCGGTGAAGCCTCCCAGTTAAAGCCTGACACGCTTTCATCGCCGGTGTAGCGCACGTAGAACGGCTCCTCGATATACTGCGCTTTGCCGGCTATCATCGCCTCTTTCGTGAAGATTTGCGGCAGGTTCGCCATGCGGTCGGTGAAGTAGTAGCGTCCGCCACCCGCTTTCGCCAGTTGCTGCAGGAAGCCTTCATCCTTGCCGTGCCCGAAACAGACGACAGTGACGGTGATGCCCGCCTGTCGCAGTTTGGCAGCCAGCGGGATCGCCCCTTCCTGGTCGTCGCAGTCATCACCATCTGCCAGCACAATCATGTGCTTCAGCCTTGCCCGGCTGATTTGCATCAGCTTCGCGCCCGCCTCCATGCCCGGACGCACATAGATACCCCCGCCGCCCGGCTGGAACGCCGCGATGGCACGCAGTATCTGTTCCTTCTTGTCGCCCACACGCCACATCGGCACCACCGCCCGGCAGTCGGAACCGGCGGCGATAATGCCCACCTCGTCCTGCGCGGTCAGGAAGCGCACTACCGTCGCCGCAGCGCGGTTTGCCAGCTCCATTTTGGTAGTTTCCCCCTCGGGCATCGCCATACTGCCCGAATCGTCCACCACCAACACGATGCCCACACTGGGGAAAGAGTGGTATTTGCGCACGTCCATGGAAACGGGCAACGCTTCCTCGATCGGGGTTTCGAAGTAGCCTCCTGCGCCGAAGCTATCCTCGCCGCCCACCATTCCCAGCCCGACCCCCAGCTCGCGGGTGGCGGTCTGTAAAGCGCGCATTGCGGGGATTCCCAGTTCGTAGGCGGGCACGTTGTGCAGTATCACCGCGTCGTACGCCTGCAGCTGTGCCGGCTGGGTCTTCACCCCCTGCGGGTTCACCACGTCCACGCGAATCCGTTGCGACTGTGCAGCGACGGACAACAGGGTCGGATTTCCGCTGCCGGTCACGTACAGCACCCGAGGCGTGCCCTGCACGCGCACATAGCCTGCGCCTCGGTTGTTCTGGGGATACGTATCGACGGAAGCCATCATGGATACCTGATAGCGATACTGCCCCGCGGTGTCCTCGCGATGCGTCATTGGCACCAGATTTTTACCCGACTTGAGAGTAACCACCTGCGTCTTCACTGGCTGTCCGTCACGCAGCAGGGTCAACTCTGCCGTTTGTTCGTGGGTAGACTGTATCCACACGCGCAGGTTAAACGGCTCGCCCTCTTTGACCAGGACAGGAGTTTGCACCCGCTCGATCAGCGCCTCGGTAGGCACCTCACGCGGGAAGGGCACCACATGCACCTTTACCCCGCGGCTGGCGGCCTGCAACGCCTGCGCCACCGTGTCGCCTGCATTGGCGTTGCCATCGGAGAAGAGCACCATCTGCTTGCCGACGTTTTCGGGAAAGGCGGCGAGGGCAAGACTGATGGCACGCCCGATGTCGGTCATTTCGGGTGAGCTGCTGGCGGGGAGGCGGCTGAGGTCCAGGCGCGCGCCCAGTGGAACGACCAACTGCGGCTCACTCCCGAAGACGATGACGCCCGCCATGTCGTCCTCGCGCATGTGCCGTGCCGCGTCTCGGATGAACTGCAGGGCGGATTCGCGCTGCTGCGGCTCCACGCTCGCGCTGCCGTCCACCACGAAGAAGACCGCTTGAGCGGTAGTGGTTCGCACCCAGCGGATTCCCGCCAGCGCAAAAACGACGAGGGTCACCAGCAACAGGCGCAGCCAGAGGGAAGCCCGTTTCTGCCAGCGGGGCAAAGCTGCCAGGCTGTGCTGGTGTATCCACCAGAAAACGGGCAATACCGCCAGCAAGAGCAACATCCACGGTCGTGCGAACTCTACAGGCATCTCCGCTCACCGTAAGGCGCGTTCACATTCCTGCCGCAGCTCCTCCAGAGCACGCTCGCGTTCGGCGGTGCGGGGCATCGCCTGCGCCATCGGGTTCTTTTCGCGGGCGTCACGGTCTGCGTCCAGTATCTGCAGGGCACGGGCGTACAGTTCGCGCACCCCGCGCTGCGGTTTGCCCTGACGCTTCGCTATCCGGGCCAGCCCCGCATAGGCGAAGGCGTATTCCACCTCAGGCAGCTCGGGAATGGCGCGCACCTGATGATACATGCTCGACTCCACCCTGAGCATCTGCCGATACACCGCCTCTGCCTCCTGTAGTTTACCCTGTCTCTCCAGCGTTGTGCCCAGCTCGGTCATCACGCGCAGGGCGTGCGGGTCCAGCTGCAGAGCGCGACGGTATGCGTCGGCGGCTCGTTCCAGGTCGCCCAGCACATCCCGATACAGGTTGCCCAGATGATACCACGTTTTGGAGAGCGGCATCAGTTCTGCCGAGCGGCGCAGTGTCCGTTCGGCTTCTGCGGCGCGTGAAGCATCACCCGCCCGAGCCATACCCAGATACAGCATCCCCAAACTCAGGTAGTGGTCGCCGTTGAAGGGTTCCCATCGCAGGGCACGCTGGTAGCCCTGCTCGTCAACAATACCCTGCGACAGGTTCCAGTTCGCGCTGTTCGCCTGAAGGGCACCCCCCATGCGCAGGGTCAAAACCACACAGGCAACCGCCAGCAGGGCGGTATGGGCAACATAGAGGCGCGTCAACTTCACCCCCTGCCCACTCTCATGCAGGGTCAGCGACAGCATCAGCCCCACGACCGCCCAGAAGGTCAACAGGCAGGCGAAGATATACCAGTCGGAGTCTATCAGGTTGCGCGCCAGCCCAGCGGCAATCGCCCCTGCCAGTCCCGCGCGGAGCACGCGGGGGTCAACGGGCATACCCGTACTGTCCGCGTCTACGGGGTTCGCAGGGCTTGCTTCCGCGCGCAAAACCCCCCACGCCAGTACCCCCAGTGTGCCCAGCAGGAGAAGCAGCGCAGGTACGCCTGACTCCGCCGCAATCTGCAGGTAGGAGTTGTGCGCCAGACGGGTGAAGCCCACGTAGGCATAGCGGGGATAGGCGATTTCGTATGTCCCAAGCCCTGTGCCCCATAGTGGGTGTGCCCGCACCATGCCCATGGTGCCGCGCCACGTCCACACCCTGAAGCCGCCCGAGTGTTCGCCTGCCTGAGCCGCCTGTGGCGTGACGCGGGCGGTCAGTGAGCGGGCGGTGAACAACGCCGTGCCCAGAACCGCCAGGCATACCCCTGCAAACAGCAGGGCGCGCTGGCGATTCCACGACCGATTCCACACCATCCAGCCCGCCGACACCACCAGCGCAAGCACCGCGCTCGCCGTGCCGAATCGCGAACCCGTGAGCAATATCGCCACCATCTGCATCCACGCCCAGAAAGCCAGCAGCCAGCGCAGCTCTTTCCTGTCCCCAGCCAAAGCGACAGCCAGTGCGAGAGTGACGGGCATGGTCAGACACAGATACCCCGCCAGAAAGTTCGGATTGAAGAAGGTTCCAAACACGCGCCAGTCGGGCACGGTGCGCACGTTCTCGGCGTACTCGCGCATGGCGAAAGCAGCCGCAAGCGTGCCTGCCATCGCCAGCGCAAGACCTGTCGCCCACACCGATTCCGCCTGTCTTTGCGCGAAAAGCCACGCCGCCGCGATAGCCAATGCCCAGTAACTCCACGCGACCACTGTGCCCCATCGGTACCACGAGAACAGAACCGAAGCCAGCATCCAGACCAGCAACGCAGTCGCCATCACACGTGCCGGTAGCGGTATGGGGTCAGCGCCCACGGGGTGTTTTCGCCACTCCCAGACCACAGCAGCAAGCACGAGTAAGGCAATCACCCAGATAGCCACCGGCAGCAGGGTTCCTGTGGTAAACAGGGCAGTGATGACTCCCCGCAGGGAAGGTTCCACCGGTTCGCCGCCCACCTCCAGCCGACCGGCGGTCAGCGGCGCGAGTACCAGGGCGATACTTAAAAGCCATGTGGAAAGGTCGACCTCCCGACGCTGGGGTTGCACCGATGCGGATGGCTTTTTGCTTAGACCCTTTTTCTTCATGTGTTCTGGGTTCACCAGAGAATGGCAAGGCTCCTGCCGGGTTGTCAGTGCCCCATCGTTCCCTGAAAGGCAGGGCAGGGCTACCTTCCCAGTACCTTCAGGCGAATGGCTATCCAGTAGTTCCGCGCGATGAGCAGGTTCGCCCGCAGCCACAATCCCAGCGGAATCAGCAGACGGCTCCACACGGGCAACCGACGGGCGTAGTGTTTCTGGAAGAACAGCCGATGACTCCGGTGGAACTGCCGGATCATGGCGTTGACCACCTTGTCGCTGCTGCGCCCGATGGCGTGTGTTACTACCGCTTCGGGATGGTACACCACCTTCCAGCCCATCTCGTGCGCCCGCCAGCACAGGTCCACATCCTCGCAGTACATGAAGAACTGCTCATCGAAGCCGCGCAGCTGCTGCCATGCCTCACGCCGAACCAACATCGCACAGCCGGATACCCAGTCCACCTCTATCGTGTGCGCGTGGTCGAAGTCGGTCATCAGGTAGTCGCGCACGAAGCGGTTCTGGGGAAACAGCCTGCCCAAAAAGGTGTTGCGGAACAGCCCTGCCTCGTAGACGGGGAAGCGGCGGCAGGAGTACTGCAGGGAGCCGTCGGGGTTCAGTACCTTCGGCGCGATAATGCCGATGTCGGGATGGGCATCGGCATAGTCCACCAGTGCCTTGATGGAGCCCATATGCGCGGTGGCGTCGGGGTTGAGCAGCATCAGATAGCGTCCCTGCGCAAGCTGCGCCGCGCGGTTGTGCGCTTTGCCGAAGCCCTCGTTCAGGCGGTTTTCAATGAGCTTCACTTCCGGGAACTCGCGCTTGACCATCGCCACGCTATCGTCCCACGAAGCGTTGTCCACTACGATAATCTCCAGCTGCACGCCCGGATGGTGCGACGGTTGCAGCGAGCGCAGACACTCGCGCAGGTCGTCGCGCGTGTTCCAGTTGACCACAATCACGCTCACATCAGGCTTTTCGTTCACGCTGCCAGCCCTCGCGCCCCTTGCCCAGCGTGCGCAGCCAGGCGTTCAGGGAGATACTCGTCATTATCCACCAGTATATCGGTTTCGCCAGCCGCTGTCGGTAGTGCTTCTGATAGAACTTCTGCAGGGAGCGATGCGATTCCCATATCATCTGCGGGCGCACCTGCCGCGTGCTCGCCCCACCGTGGTGGATGATAACCACCCCAGGATGAAAAACAATCTTCCAGCCTCGTCCCTTCGCCCGATAGCACCAGTCCACCTCGTTAAAGAAGATGGGGAACTGCTCGTCCATCAGCCCGACATCCTCTACCGCCCGCCGCGACAGCATCAGGAACGTGCCCATCGGCTGGTCTACCTCCGCAATCTGGTCATAGGTGAACCACGTCATGCGGTAGGCACCGAAGCGGCGCGAGCGGGGGAACAGCTTCGCCAATCCCAAATACTCCCACAGCACCGCCTGCGGTTCCGGGAAGGCGCGCACCGAACGCTGCACGCGCCCGTCGGGGTGGATGAGCTTCGCGCCCAGCGCGCCCACCTCGGGATGCGCCTGCATGTACTGCACGGCGGTATCCAGCGCCCCTTCGGTGACCTCTGTGTCGGGGTTGAGCAGGAGAAGATACTCGCCCTGCGCCTGCTGAATCAGCCGGTTGTTGCCCGTCGCGTAGCCCAGGTTGCAGTCTGAGGCGATAAGATGCACTTCGGGAAACTCCTGCTGCACCATCGCTGCGCTGTCGTCGCGGGAGGCGTTGTCCAGCACCCACACCTCCATCGTCTCGGCGGGGGGG
>JAPWUZ010000057.1 GCA_028275265.1 Armatimonadota bacterium
GCGCATCGCCATCCGTCTGCTGGACCCGGCGCAGATGCGCGTGGACAGAGTGACTTTCCCCAAGGCACTGCGCGCGATTTTGCGCCACGACCCCGACGTCATCATGATTGGCGAAATCCGCGACCGCGAGTCGCTACAGATTGGTATCCAAGCTGCGCTCACGGGACATCTGGTTTTCACCACGCTGCACACCAACAATGCAGTCGAGACCATCAGCCGCATGATCGACATGGGTGCGGAGGACTGCCTGATTGCCGCCACGCTGCTGCGGGCGATGGCTCAGCGTCTGGTGCCTATCATCTTCGGTAAATGGGCACATCGTGTAGCTGGGCTACCGCGATGCGACTCCCCTTGGCGGACAAAGCATGCGTGCCGGTAGCGCGGACTAAACCCTGCGGTTCGCCCAGCTTCCCACTCGGCGTGCTCTCGCGGTATAATCAGGGCAGAGGTTGATGGGGATGCCAGCATTCATCGAACTGATTGCCCTTCTTCTGCTGATGGCTTACGCGGCGGTGCAGCTGGGCATACTCGCCGTGTGGGGCGTACACACCTACTACGTACGTCGGGGGATGCCTGGGCTTCTCGCCGAGCGATGGAGTTTTCTAGACCTGTGGATTGGTTTTCACCTCGCGCTGTTTTTGACACTTGCGTCGCTGGCGGCGGTCTCAGTCTGGATGGGGCTTTTGCTGGCGCTTTTCTCTCCCCGGAGTATCCCTGTGTTACAGCGTATGTTCTACACCGCGGACCGAAACGCCCCGTTGTTCTGGGCGGGCTTATTGTTTGTGTTGCTCGTGCAGAACGCCGCCTTCGTATCGGTAGCGATATGGTACACCGTCGGCAAATACGGGATAGATACGGGCAGGCTCGGTTTGGTATGGAACTGGCAGGCGGTGCGCCAGGGGGTGTTGTGGGGTGGCGTGGCGTTTCTGATTACTCCGCTGGTGGAACTGCTCAGCATGGGTGTGTTGAGGCTGGTGCTGGGAGCCCCTGCGTTTACCCGCCTGATGGATTGGGAGAAACAGACCGTTGCTCTCGATTCGTGGCTGGAGACACTTCAGCCCGGTATCACCATGCTGGGGTTTATACTGGTGGTAGCAGTGGCTGCACCCATTGGGGAGGAGATGTTCTTCCGGGGTTTCGTGTTCAACCTGCTGCGTCACCGCACCAGCTTCACCTCGGCGGTATGGCTTTCCGCGGCGCTGTTCGCGGTGCTTCATGCGTCGGTCAAAAACTTTCTGCCCATTCTGGTGATAGGAGTGTTGCTGGCACGGCTGTACGCGCGGACAGGCTCGCTGTGGAGCAGCGTGGTCATGCACGGCACGTTCAACTTCCTGTCGGCAATGGCGGCAATCATACTGGGAGGTTAGTCCATGCGGTGGATGGGGCGTATCGGCATTGTTATCATCATGTTCGCGCTGCTGGCAGGCTGTCAGAGAGCAGGGAGGACGCCGGGCGCTCAGCCTTTTTACTTGCAACAGGCGGAGCAGCACTTGCGCAACGGCGACGTCGCCGCCGCAAGGCAGGCGGCGGATTCCTACCTGCAGAAATCACCCACCTTCCAGTCCTATCTGCGAGTACTGGCGGTGTGGAGCAGCAACGAGCAGTACGAGCTCAGCGCGGAATACGCGGAGCGTGCGCTCAAGGACACTCGGCTTCGGCTGAACTCGCTGGAAGAGGCGCAGCTGTGGCAGATACGGGCGGACTCGCTGGGATACCTCAAGCGCTACGAAGAAGCCATTCCGTGTTACGAAGAGGTATTGAAACGTACTCCGGGTAACCCGCTGACCCTGAACAACTATGCCTACCTGCTGGCGGAGGCAAACACCCGACTGGACGAAGCAGAGGCGATGGCAAACCGTGCGCTTGCTGCTGAACCGAAAAACCCCGTGTATCTGGATACTCTGGGCTGGATATACTATCGGCAGGGGCGGTATCAGCAGGCGGTGCAGCTGCTGGAGCAGGCGGTGCAGGACGCCCCGCAGGAACCCGAGCTGCGCTATCATCTGGGCATGGCGTACTGGCGACGGGGACGGCTACCGGAGGCGCGGGTGGAGCTGCGCAAGGCGGCAAACCTGTGGCGCATCCAGAAGGGCAAGCCGTACGAAGACGCGCTGAAAGCACTGGAGCAGGTGGAGAAAGGGCTTCAGGCGAACCCTCCGGAAGAGCGGCGCGAGCGCATTGAGTTGTGAGGAAACGTCGATGTCCCAGCGATACCTGGACCGGATGAGACAAGCGCGTCGAGACCTTGAAATGGACTACTACACTCGTGCAGAAGCCGAAAGGGCAGTGGACTATGCTCAGCGAGTCATCGCCTTCTGTGAAGGTCGCCTGGTTTGACTACACGGCGGTGTGGGCAGAGGTAAACCGCTTCACGCAGGAGCTGCTGCAGCAGTTCAGCGAGGTCGAGGAGGTGCGCGTGTTCGGTTCACTGGTTCGGCGGGAGTGTGTGCCGGGCAGCGATGTGGACCTGTTGGTCGTGCTTCGTGAGAGTTCTCTGCCTTTCCACCACCGAATCTCTCTTTTCCTGCCGCGCAGGCCGATGCCGGTCGCGGTGGATGTGTTTCCCTACACCCGTCGCGAGTTAGAACAGATGCTTGCCGAGGACAATCACTTCCTGCGGCGGGCGATGCAGGAGAGCGTACTGCTTGCCCGACGGGAACATCATTACCGCCTTGCCCCATCCCGCACCCCTTGACACAACCTCCTCGAAACCGTTAGCATACTGCTGAACGGAAAACATCCAGAGGGAACCGTGACCATGAGCCAGCAGGTCGGTAATGCACCCAAACTGGTGCTGATTGACGGACACAGCTTGCTGTACCGCGCCTTCTACGCCACGCGTCCGTTGTCCACCACCGATGGACGTCCCACCAACGCCGTCTATGGCTTCGCGGGGATGCTGTGGCAGATTCTGGAGGACGAACAGCCCGACGCTATCGTGGTGGCGTTCGATACCGCTGCACCCACCTTCCGCCACGAGGAGTTCACCGACTACAAGGCGCATCGTCCTGAGACGGCGGAGACGTTCTACGTACAGGTTCCCGCCGCGCGCGAGCTGGTGGAGGCAATGGGAATCCCTGTCATCGCGCTGGAGGGCTACGAGGCGGACGACGTGCTGGGCACGCTGGCGCGCCGTGCCCGCGAAAAGGGCTATCAGGTGCTGATTGTCACAGGCGACCAGGACGCCCTGCAGTTGGTGGACGAGGGAGCGGCCGTGCTGATGCCACAAAAGGGGATGGGGCAGACCGTGCGCTATGACCGGCAGGCGGTGGTCGAACGGTTCGGGCTGGAGCCGTCGCAACTGCCCGATTTCAAGGCTCTCAAAGGCGACCCGTCGGATAACATTCCCGGTGTGCCGGGCATTGGCGATAAGAAGGCGGCAGCCCTGCTGAAGCAGTTCGGTAGTGTGGAGAACCTGCTGGAACGTCTTCATGAGGTGGAAGACCCCAAACTGCGCGCCTTGCTGGAGCAGTACCGCGAGCAAATCCCGCAGTACAAGCGGCTGGCAACCATTGTGTGCGATGCCCCTGTGCCCGACACCCCAGCCCGATGGCAGCCCACGCCGGAACAGTTCGCCCGCCTGCAGCAGGTGCTGGAGAGCCTGGAGTTTCGTTCCTTCCTGCGCCGGCTGCCGGAGCTTCGCGCGAAATGGCTGAAGATGGAGACGCCCACGCTACCTCTGGAGACCCCCGCTGAGGTGCGCACCGTCGGTGTGAAGTGGGGCATAACGCGCACGGAGGACGATGTGCGCCGACTGGTACAGCGTTGCCTGGAAACGCCAAAAGTGGGCATTCGTGCGCTGGTGCAGGGCACGCACGTCATGGAACTGCAGCTGAGCGGTGTGGCGGTTGCCCTCTCGCGCGAGGAGGCGGTGTTTGTGCCGGGCGGTACACCGGCTGCCTCTCTGTTCGATGAGGGGGGCAACAGTCTCGTCGACTTACTCACGCCATTGTGGGAAGGGGAGCAGGTTGCCAAAGCCGGTTACCATATCAAACCCCTGCAGGCTGTGCTTATCCGTTCAGGCGTGGAGACGAAGCAATTTGTTTTCGATGCGATGCTGGCGGGATACGTGCTGCAATCAGGGCGAAGCAGCTACCCGCTGCCCGACTTGGTGCAGGACTATCTGGGCGAGAGGCTGCCCGCAGAGGACACCACCGGTGAAAGCGGTCTCGCTGCCTTTACCTGCGCCGAAGCCGCTGCCTGCCTGAGATTGGAGCAGGTGATGAACCAGCAAGTGGCGGCTATCGGCTGCACGGACGTGCTGCACCGCATCGAGATGCCGCTATCGGAGGTGCTGGCGCGGATGGAGCTGGCTGGCGTGGCGGTGGATGTGCCCTATCTGCACCAGCTCTCCGAGTTGCTGGACGGCCTGCTGCGCACGAAAGAGAGTGAAATCTACACCCTGGCAGGGGGGCCGTTCAACATCTCCTCGCCCAAGCAGCTGGGGCAGATTCTGTTTGAGAAACTGCGGTTACCTGCCGGAAAGAAGACGCGCACGGGGGCATACTCCACCGACGCCGAGGTGCTGGAACAGCTCGCAGCGGAACACCCGATATGCCGCAGTATTCTGGAGTACCGCGAACTGAGCAAGCTCAAGTCCACCTACGCCGATGTACTGCCGCGTCTGGTGCATCCCTCCACCGGGCGCATCCACACCTCCTTTAACCAGACCGTCGCCGCCACAGGACGCCTTTCCAGCAGTGAACCGAACCTGCAGAACATCCCCATCCGCAGTGAGGTGGGGAGGCAGATCCGCCGCGCTTTTGTGGCGGCGCCGGGCAACAGACTGCTGGCAGCGGACTACTCGCAAATCGAACTGCGCTTATTGGCGCACGTCAGCGGCGATGAGAGACTCCTGAAGGCATTTGCGGAGGACCGCGATATCCACGCCGCCACCGCCATGCTGTTGTTCGGAGTGCCGGAGGATGGTGTCACGCCCGAGCTGCGCCGCAAGGCAAAAACGGTGAACTTCGCCGTGCTTTACGGTATGAGCGATTACGGCTTGTCGCAGGAGCTGGGAATGCCTGTGCAGGAAGCACGCGCCTTCATCGAGAACTACTTCCGCCAGTTGCCCGGCGTGCGCCGTTACATCGAGGAGACGCTGAACTTCGCACGGCAGCACGGTTACGTCACGACCCTGTACGGCAGGCGGCGCTACGTGCCCGAAATCAACCACGCCAACCGCAACGTGCGTCAGGCAGCGGAGCGGGCTGCGATTAACTCGCCCTTGCAGGGAACCGCAGCGGACATCATTAAACTGGCGATGATTGAACTCGACCGTCGCCTGCGGCAGGGACGTTGGAAAGCGAAGATGGTACTGCAGGTACACGATGAACTGGTGCTCGATGCCCCGCCGGAGGAGATACCCGCGCTGGCGAATCTGGTGCGAGAGTGTATGTCCGGCGTAGCCAGCCTGCGCGTCGCGCTGAAAGTGGACGTAGAAGCAGGTGATAATTGGGCACAGATGGAGAAGTTGGTACAGTAGAAGCAGGAAACAGGATGCGTGGTGGCAAAACCTATAGCGCGCGTCAGCGCGGTGAATACACAGGGAGTAAGTAGTATTATGCCGGAAGAACCGATAGAAGACTCTGTATTACCAGCCGGAGAGGAGCCGCGGGAATCGACGGCTCCAGAGCCATCCTCCGAGGGCGATGAATTTGCTCGCGCCGTGCAGCAGATGAGTGCAGAAGAGCTGGAGCGCGCCACTCGCACCGTGCGCAGAGGGCAACTGATTCGCGGCACAGTGGTGCATGTGGACGAGAATGGAGTGCTGGTGGACATCGGCACCAAGTCGGAAGGAATCATCCCCCTGAATGAGCTCTCCCGCCAGCCCAATCAGCCACCAGAAGAGGTGGTGCAGGTGGGGCAGGAGATCGACGTGGTGGTGCTCAAGCCTGAGACCGAAGAGGGGCAAATCATCCTTTCCAAGAAGCGTGCGGACTACGAGGTGGCATGGCAACGCCTCGAGGAGGCGATGCAGGCAAACGAAACGATCGATGGTACGGTCACCGAACGGGTGAAAGGTGGTTTCATGGTGGACGTGGGCGTGCGCGGTTTTGTGCCTGCGTCGCATGTGGGCGTGAGCCGTGCCCCCTTGCCGGATAGCGCTCTGGAGAAGTACGTGGGGCAGACCATCCCGCTGAAGGTGCTGGAGGTAGACAAAAAGAACCGCAAGGTGGTGTTGTCCAACCGTCTGGCAGAAGCGGAGCGTCGGGAGCGAGAGCGTCAGCAGGCGTTCGAAAGCGTTCAGGAAGGACAGGTCCTCGAAGGCACGGTGCGCCGAATCGTGGACTACGGCGCGTTCGTGGACCTGGGCGGCATCGACGGTTTGCTGCACATCAGCGAGATGTCGTGGAAGCGCATCAAGCACCCATCCGACGTGTTGCGCGAGGGGCAGCGGGTGCGTGTTCAGGTGCTGCGGGTAGACCCCGCCTCGCGCAAGATATCGCTGGGGCTCAAGCAGCTTATCCCCGACCCCTGGCTGGAGGTGGATCAGCGCTATCAGGTCGGGCAGGTGGTTACGGGCAAAGTGGCTCGCCTCGCCCCCTTTGGGGCGATTATAGACCTGCCGGGCGACCTGGAAGCCACCATCCCTCTGGCAGAACTGTCCACGCGACGGGTGCGCAGCGCAGCAGAGGTGGTACAGGAAGGACAGGAAGTAGAAGCAGTGGTGGTGCAGATTACTCCTGCCGAACATCGTATGGTGCTGAGCATACGTCGCCTGCAAAAGGCGCGAGAGGAACAGGAAAAAGAGCAGCTGATGGAGCAGTACAGCAGCAGCTCGCGCGGCTTTACTATTGGCGAGGTCGTGGGAAGGAACTTCACCTTTGAAACCGAAGAGAGTGAACCCTCGTCAAAAAATGAGGATGAGGAAGAGCAAACACCGGCGGAGTAGCCATGCTGGTTGCTGTAACCGGCGGCATCGCCGAAGGCAAAAGCACCGTCTTGCGATGGTTTGAAGAGTGGGGAGCGTACAGTCTCAGCCTGGACCAGATTGCACGCGCTCTCAGCAGACCGCAGGAGGCACTTTGGCAAGCCATTGTGGCTGAGTTCGGGCAGGGATACTTGCTACCCAATGGCGAACTGAATCGCAGGCAGCTGGGGGAGGCGATTTTTGTGAATCATGCGCTGCGGCGACGGTTGAATCGCATCAGCCACCCCCTTATTCTGCAGCGGATGCGTCTGGAGATACAGAAGATTCAGTGCCAGGAGCCAGATGCTGTGGTTGTGGTAGAGGTGCCGTTACTGATAGAGTGTGCCCTTTACCGCGATTTCGACAGGATAGTGGTGGTGGAAGCAGGGAAGCAGCTTCAACGCGCTCGCCTGCTGGCGAGCGGACTGGATGAAAAGAATATCGCGCAACGCCTTGCTGCTCAGCTTCCCACCCGCGTGAAGAGGATTTTTGCCGATTGGGTCGTATGGAATCGTGAACGGTTGGAAAAAACTCGCGAACAAAGTTGGCGCATCTGGCAGGAGTTGCAGCAGGAAATTGCGAAATAGTGGCGTAACTGTTGTGCAGGCTGTTGACAACACGCGAAGGCGTTCTTATAATCTTGCAGGAACCCTGAAGAGGTTGGCGAAGAATCATCGTGGGTAAGACGGCAAGCACCGCAAGAAGTGAGGAGGAAGGATGGCATTGAGAGGCGCTAATGGTCGGGTATCGCCCGTACTGCGGGCATGGAGGCTCCTGCTGGGAGCGACTATCGTTGCAGTGCTGTTCAGCCAGTCAGCGGCTTTGGCGCAGCCGAAGCCCCGCTTCCCCCGTTTCCCCATTGTGGGCACTCCGGATCGCGCACCTGTCGACCTCAAGCGCGACTGGGATATGCTCAAAGGCAGGGGTGCGCCGGAGCAGACAACGAACCTGACAAACTCTCCGGCGGATGAGCTGGGGCCCATCTGGTCGGGCGATGACCGGTTCATTTACTTCTACTCGAACCGCGTCAGTGCAACGAACGGCGCGCGTGGCAATAACTTCCATGTCTACGTCATGCGCCCCGATGGCACCGACATCCGCCAGATTACCACCGAAGACGGCGACCAGATTGAACCCGCGCTGTCGTTCAACCAAAACCGACTGGCGTACGTCGCCCGCGCCTCCGCCGCCGCACCTTATCACCTGTTCGTGCGCAATCTCACGACAGGGGCGGTGCTGAGCCTCACTCGCGAACGAACCGACCTGCCCTTCACCGAGGTGCGGCAGCCTACCTGGTCTCCCAGCGGGCTGGAAGTAGCTTTTGCCGGTAAGGTGGGCAACGTCTACCACATCTTCGTCATCAATGTGGATACGGGAGTAATTCGGCAGGTTACCACCGGTAACTGTAACGACATGGAGCCTGCATGGTCGCCGGATGGGAACCTGATTGCATTTACCTCCAACCGCGCCGACGCGGCTGGAACCAGTGCGAAGTCCACTACTGACATCTGGACGGTTACTCCCTACGCGCTGGATCCCAGCGCTGCTGTGGTTCGTCGTGTGACCAACTTTTCCGCCAACGGTGTAGAGAGCTCCAACAAGCAAGCAACATGGAGCCTGCGAGAACTGCCACGCTTTATCACTGGCGCAAACCGCCCCCTCCTGTGGCTGGCGTTCGCCTCGAACCGGCAGGATACCAACGCCGACGGCACTCCGGATGCCGTTGGCAGCACGTTTGACATCTACTTTATGGACGCCACCGTCCTGCCCGACGGCTCAGGGTTGCAGACGGTGGAACCCACCGCGCAGGTCTACCACATCGACGCACGCGACCCCACCTACAGCACGAATGAAGAGATGCCGACTTGGTCGCAGTTCACGACCGCGCTCAAGCTCGCGCACGTGAGCAACCGCACGGGCAACTGGGATATCTTCTCTACGTCTATCGTGGACGTCAATGCGCCCGAGCTGCTGAAGGCAGATGCCAACACCAACGAAATCGTGCAGGTAACGCCTCGTGTGTCATTGCCTGGCACCACGGTGCGCATTCGCGCAAAAGTACGCGACCTCGAGAGCGGGGTGGCGGCAGTTTATGCGCAGATTAAGGACCCCGATAGCAAGTACCAGGACGCCCAGGGCATCGAGCATAAGATTTACTTTAACGCGGGTCCGACAACGGCGGAGGGAAGTTCAATCATCCTGACGCTTGTTCCCTATGAGTTTGATTGTCAGCCCATCGACCCCGCGACCAATACGTATGTGACTCTAACGGGTACCATGCCCGGTCGCCCCACCATGATGCCGAGCCGGTTCTCGGGCTATCCACGAGAGATGTACGAGCCGGGTTCGGATGACTTCAGTGCTTTCAGCGGAGCAGCACATCCGCCCAAGAGCCACTGGCTGCGGCTGTATGACGACGGCCCTGCTTCACAGGGCGGACATGAACCGGAGGGTGAGGTCGCTGGTGACGGCATATATACCAACACATGGACAACACCGGCAGATAACCCCAGCGACTGGTACATGGACATCATCGCGTATGACCGTGCTGTGAACCCGTTCCGCCCCACACAGCAGTCCAACTGGAAGATTTACGATAACGTCTGGGGCTTCTCCACCAAGCCGTTCAGCGCGTCGAGTAAGGTGCTGTTCGTATCGGACTACACGTTGGGGCAGAAGTTCTTCCAGGGGCGGTTCGGTATCAACTTCGCCCTCGACAACGTGTTCTTCACCTACTGGGGTACCGAGTCCTGGCTGACGGACATCGATATCAACTACTTGCCATCGGCGGGTTCATATCTGTCCAGTAATACCGACACGGAACCGAAACCAGTGGCTGATACATGGAACACGCTGGGAGTCGGTTCTTACGGAACCCGTCAGCCGAGCGGCGCGCGCTGGCCCAACCTCGCCTTCTGGTCCAGCGACCCGCTGGTTACTGACTCGCAAAACTACGACATCTGGCGCGTCCTGTGTCGCGGTCCGATTCCGCAGTCGGTGTATCAGGCATATCTGCCGCGACGGGAACAGCAACCGAGTCCCTCGAACCCGCGCGGTGCAACACAGACTGTGCTGGTGGCAGACCGCTGCATCATCTGGGCGGCGCCTTACGCGGGCGACGTATGGGCAGGTAGCGGCACCATTACCGACCTGAATACGCAGCGCGACCTGACCAACTTCGTGGCGCAGGGCGGACGGTTGTTCATCTTTGGCGAGGATATCGGTTGGGCGCTGACGCTGAACGGTACGCAGGCGAACGCGTTCTACGCCACGGTGCTGAAAGCGCAGTTCATCAATGACCAACATCCATCGCTGGACCCGCTCAACCGAAACGACCTGTCTGGCACCGACGACCTGGCTCACCCGTTTGCTCATACCACATGGAACGAACATAGCTACTACGAAATTACCAGCAACGGACTGGTTTATGACCCGCCATGGCGGGGGTCGCCGCGCCATCTGCAACCCGGTCCCGATATTAACAATCTGTACTTCAATGATGGCGCACCAAATCAGCGGTACGTCGATGCCATCAATCCCATCGCGCCTGCGCGCACAGAGCTGAGCTTCGAAGATGGCACGCAAGGGCTCATCTACTGGTTTGACGCAGGTACAGGAGGGAAGGTCATATACGGCAGCTTCGGACTGGAAGGGCTCAACCGGCACTACTATACCTTCGAGAACGTCGCCTACGGTCGAAACGTGCGTGGGAAGCTGGTGCACAACATCATCTGCTGGTTGCGCACGGGCACCATCGTGGGTACGGTGCGCGATGTGGAGGGAGGTGCGCCGATAGAGGGGGCGCTGGTGCGTGCCATCTTCCGCGGTGGCAATGAACGCACCACCGGTCCGCAGATAGGCACAGCTTTTACCCGCAAAGACGGTACCTACAGCATCGGTGGCTTGGACCCCTCCGTTTACGAGGTGGAGGCACAGGCACCCGGCTACACCGCGCAGAAAGTGACCTTAGCCGGTATGCACGGCGGCGATTACGGCACCACCAGCTTCTTGCTGACCAAGGCACAGCCCGGCATACTGAAGGGGAAGGTGACTTATCCGGACGGCGTCACACCCATTCAGGGGGCACTGGTGACCGCAAAGGATGTAATCAACGGGCAGGAGTTTACCGCCCTGTCTGATGCCCAGGGCAACTATGTCATTCCACGCCTGCCTACCAGCGATTACGATGTCACCGCCACCAAGGAGGGCTTCTCGCCGGACCAGCCGCCGCAGCCGGTGCGCGTGAGCATTCCGCCTGCCACCGAGGTCACGCAGGACTTCCGCCTGAAACCGGCACCCGGAAACGTCACGGGTACGGTCACCCGCTCCGACACAGGCGAGCCTATCGCGAACGCACTGGTGACGGTGCGAAGCGGCGGCACGACGGTCGCATCGGCGACCACCGACCAGAACGGGCAGTACACCATTACCGGCGTGGACGGCGGAACCTATCAGGCCACCGCTTCGGCGGCAGGCTTCTCGCCGCAGACCAAGACTATCACCGTGGTGTCGAACCAGACCATTACGGAGAACTTCCAGCTCGACCCGGTGCCGCCCGGCAGTGTGTCCGGTCTGGTCATTCGCCAGGGCGACCAGCAGCCGGAAGAGGGTGTGGAAGTGGAGGTGGTCTCCAGCAACAAGACCTACCGAACCACCACCGGTCCGGC
>JAPWUZ010000058.1 GCA_028275265.1 Armatimonadota bacterium
AACACCGTGTTCCGGCAACAGCCATGTGTAGTGTTCGCCCAGCAGGGGTTCCTCTGCACCACCGCAGTCAATGAAGATGTCTGCAGGTTCCGAAGGCACTCTCGGCGAGCAAACCAGAAACGCACGGGATGTCTCCCGCTCAGGCAGGGACAAGCCTTCCAGCAGTTGCTCCGCAACGTCGTGTGTGCGCATGGTGCTGCCCACCAGGGCAATGCGAAACTGTTTGTCAGCAAGTTCGCGTACCTCTTCGGTAGACAGCTCCTTGCTGATTTGCAGGATCTCACGGATATTGCGGGACAGACCCATTCGCCTTCTCATGCGTACCACCCCACTCCACATACGGTCGCAGATACTGCTTCAGCTCGTTTACCGACTGCTCGGTGAATTGCCGGGCAATCTGGCGCATTCGCTCCGGCATATCGGGAACATCCACGTCGTACAGGGTCTGCACCTCGCCATGCAATGCGAACTGCGGCGGGATACAGTTGGGCACCGGTAAGCCCTTCAGCGTTGCTAGCGCGAGTACCCACATCCTCACAACGGCAGGCAGCGAGTAACCGCCACCACCTGTCGCCACCACAGGAATACCCTGCTCGGCTACCCACTGCACCGCACGCAGCCAGCCCTGCGCAGTCAACATCACATGCGCCAGCGGGTCCGTGTAATGCGGGTCTGCCCCCATCTGCAGCACCACCACCTCGGGCTGGAACCAGTGGAACAGTGGCGGCACCACCTGCTGGAATGCCCACCACCAGACCTCGTCATCCGTGTATCGCCCTAACGCGACATTGGCGGAGTAACCCCGCCCCTCTCCTTCCCCAATCTCATCGGGATGCCCCGTGCCGGGGAACAGAAACCGTCCGGATTCGTGTATCGATATCGTCAGCACCTGCGGGTCACGATAATACAGCCACTGTACGCCGTCGCCGTGATGCACGTCTATATCCAGATAGACAATCCGGCGGTATTTTTGTTTCAGCACATGGATAGCCACCGCAGGGTCGTTGAAGATACAAAAGCCGGCCGCTTCCTCGCGGCGGGCATGATGCAGTCCGCCTGCCAGGTTCACCGCTACCTGCGCCCCGTCCATCACCGCCTGCGCGGCTGCCACCGACGCTCCCACTACCGCCAGCGACGCCTCGAACATCCCCCGAAACGGCGGGTTGTCGCTGCTGGCAAACCCGAAAACGTGACTGCCCGGAACAGGCTTGCCTTCGCTCAAAGCCTGTACTACCCGGACGTAGCGCGGCGAATGCACCTCGGCAACAAGGTCGCTAGAGGCTGGCTCCGCCTTGACGAAATCCTCATCTCGCAGCACACCCAGCATCTGCGCCAGTTCTTGGGAGAATGTCACTCGCTCGGGGCGCAAGGGATGGTGGGCGGAAAAACGGTATTTCTCTACACCCGGACAGGTGATGTATACAAAAGTGCTCATCACAGGAAACCCGCGTTCTTTGTCTTACCTGTTATCTTCGGTGAACAGAGTGGCATTCCTCTAAACATCCACGTAGAACTCCGCTTCCCAACCCTCCGGCGTCTGCTCCAAACGTAATCTGTGATAAGTTACTGCTTTCACCGGCGCACCGTCCAGCATCGAGTTATCCTCCACCGTAAATCCCCGCGCTTCGCCCTCGACAGAAGTCTCGGTAACCCGACGTACGGTGAAATCGGTGAAAACCACCTTCTGTACATCGGTCAGGTATATCAGTTCGCGCAGCCACTTCACCAGCAGGTCAGAGCGGTCGAAAGGGTCGGATACCTCCACGGCGATAGACATGGAAACATCGGTCTTCTTGCCTGCAGGGTCTACCACCAACCGGTACATGCCCCGAGCGGCGTTCTCGAACAGCTCCTCCAGCGTCCTGCCCCACGCCCGCACGCCTTTGTCGGCGGTATGTTCCAGAATCTCGTAGCCGCTATGCTCCGTCATCCCGTTCGCCTCGACTTTTTACGAGAACACGCCAGCCGCGCTCCCTGCGCTGCAAGATACCTTCTCTATGCCACTGCAGGAACCGCTCGCGCATTCGCGCAAAGCTGCCGTCATCCCACAATACGATGCCTTTATCGAAAGCTTCCAGCAGCAACAGGTGATAGTCTTCAAACATCTTTTGCCACTCGCTTTTACTATACGGGAAGATGTCCATGTCCGTTTGCACGAACCGCTGGAACTCGCCGATACGGTCAATGAAACGCAGGCCGTCATCCTTGTTCAGCCCAATCAGTAAATCGTAATCGCTGTATGGCATCCATTTGCCGGTCGCCATCGAGCCGAACAAAACCATGAAGGCAATGTCATCGCCACGTGCAGCCAGCATTTGCTCCACGCTCGCGCGAAAACGCTCAAAGTGCGGGCGATTCGACAGCTTCGCGAGCGTATCGTAACACAGTTTCGGCATACTCGCTTTCCGCCTGTCTGAGCCAGTCTGGCGCCCGCCTCAAGCCTCCCCACCTTCCTCCACACCCTCGTCGTCGATGCGTTGCACGATGCGTGCCAGGGCGGTTACGTAATCGCCCTCGTCCGGTGTCATGATGCGCACCCCCTGCGCGTTGCGCCCCGTTCGACGGATTTGCGAGACGGGTACGCGGATGGCTTTGCCCTGCGCTGTGACGGCGATGATACGGTCGTCCGGCAACACGCCTTTAGCATCTACCAGTAACCCCGTGCGCTGCGTGACGTTGAAGGTGATGATGCCTTTGCCACCCCGCCCCTGCACGCGATATTCGCTGAACGGCGTGCGCTTGCCGTAGCCCTTCTCCGAAATCACCAGCAGGTCGCGGTCCTTGTATGCCTTCACCAGCGCGACAACTGCGTCGTCCTTGCCCAGCTGGATGCCGCGCACGCCACCTGCCGCCCTGCCCATCGAGCGCACGTCGCTCTCATGGAAACGCAGGCTCATGCCCTTGCGCGTGACAAACACCAGCTCATCGTTTCCAGACGTAACCTGCACCCAGCCGAGTTCGTCGCCCTCTTCCAGGTTAAAGGCGAACAATCCGTTCGCCCGCAGGTTGGCGAACTCGGATAGCGCGATGCGCTTCACCTCACCCCTGCGCGTGCCCATCACCAGATATTTGTCGGGCGAGAAGTCGGCGATGGAGACGGTGGCGGTAATCTTCTCGCCCGGCTCGATGCGAATCAGGTTGATAATCGCCGTGCCCCTCGCCTGGCGCGTCGCCTGCGGTACCTCATACGCCTTCAGCCGATACACGCGCCCGCGGTCGGTGAAGAAGAGAATGTAGTGGTGCGTGCTGACCTGAAAGATGTGTTCCAGTGTATCTTCTTCCTTCGTGGTGACGGCGATGATGCCCTTGCCACCGCGCCGCTGACTGCGATAGGTGTCCAGAGGCAGACGCTTGATGTAGCCATCGCGCGTGATGGTCACCAGCATCTCCTCTTCGGGGATGATGTCCTCCTCCCCGATTTCTTCCGCCTCACGCGCGATGATACGGGTGCGCCGCTCGTCGCCGTATTTGTCCTTGAGCTCCTTCAGTTCCTGCTTGATAATCTGCGCCACGCGCCGCTCGTCCACCAGAATATCTTCCAGATAGGCAATCTCCTGCAAGAGATTCTTGTACTCATCCTCCAGCCGCTGTTGTTCAAGGGCGGTGAGCTGGCGCAGCTGCATCGAAAGGATGGCTTCGGCTTGAATCTGCGTGAAGCCGAACCGGCGCATGAGTGCGCGCCGTGCCACCTCGCTGTTCTCCGACTGGCGGATGATGCGGATGATTTCGTCCAGGAAGCGCACCACTACCTGTAGCCCTTCCAGGATGTGGGCGCGTTGCTGGGCGCGATACAGTTCGAACCGCGTGCGACGGACGATGACCTCGCGCCGATGGTTGATGTAATTCTGCAAGACCTGCTTGAGGTTCAGCACGCGCGGCACGCCGTCTTCTAGCGCAAGCATGATGACCCCAAACGAGAGGCGCATCGGCGTGTGCTTCAGCAGGAAGTTCAGCACCTTGTGCGGGTTCACGTCGCGCCGCAGTTCGATGACCACCCGCATTCCCGTGCGGTCGGTAAAGTCGTCGATGGCGGTGATGCCGTCTACCCGCTTGCCCTTCACCAGGTTGGCTATCTGCTCGATCAGCTTTGCCTTGTTCACCTGATAGGGCAGCTCGGTGATGACGATGGCTTGCTTGCCGCCGTCCATCGGCTCGATCTGCGTCTTCGCCTGCATGATGACCTGCCCGCGCCCGGTCTCATACGCCTCGCGAATGCCTTTCGTGCCAAGAATCAAGCCGGCTGTGGGGAAATCGGGTCCCGGCAGATACTTCATCAGGTCGGAAACGGACGCCTGCGGATGGTCAATCAGATAGGTGATGGCGTCTGCCACCTCCCGCAGGTTGTGCGGGGGCACGTTGGTCGCCATGCCGACGGCGATGCCGCTGCCGCCGTTACAGATGAAGTTCGGAAACTTGCCCGGCAGCACCATCGGCTCCATCGTGGACTGGTCGTAGTTGGGCTGCCAGTCCACTGTGTCTTTATCGATATCCTCCATCATCTCCATCGCCAGCGGCGACAGGCGGCATTCGGTATAACGCATCGCCGCGGGCGGGTCGCCGTCCACGCTGCCGAAGTTGCCCTGTCCGTCGATCAACGGATAGCGCATGCTGAAGTCCTGCGCCATGCGCACCAGGGTGGCATACAGCGCCTCGTTGCCGTGCGGGTGGAAGCGTTTCATCGTCTCCCCACACACGGCGGCGCATTTCACGTGGGCACTGTTGGGGGTAACGCCCATCTCGCGCATCGCGTAGAGGATTCGCCTCTGCACCGGCTTCAGCCCGTCGCGCACATCGGGCAGGGCGCGCGCGATGATGGTGCTCATGGCATAACCGAGGTACGAACGGCTTAACTCTTCTTCCAGCGGTACAATCTCAATCTCCGGCTGTCGTTCGGCAATCTCCTCTGGCATTCGCGGGTTTCCTTTCTTGCGGGTAAGGGTTGGTAGACAGAAGCTACCATGTTATTATAACAAAAGCGGCTGTCTCTCGCAACATTTGCAGGTGTCAAAAAGGGGCGGCTCGCGCCGCCCCTCTGAACCCGCCATCACATCGCCTTGTTCACGATGTCGCTCAGCGACACCACGCCCATCAGCCGGTGCTCCCCGATGACCGGCGCACGCGACAAGCCCGTGTTCGCCAGCAGCCGCGCCACGTACTTCACGTCCAGATTGGGATTGACCACCACCAGCGGCTTGCTCATAATCTCGTGCACCTGCACCGACTGCGGAGAGAGACCCTTTGCCACCACCTTGTACACGATGTCGCGCTGCGTGATAATGCCGTAGGCATCGTCCTCGTTGCGCCGTTCCACAATCAGCGAACGCACCCCCTTCTGCTTCATCAGCGCGACCGCTTCGGCGACGGTGGCTGTGCCCTGAATGGTGACCACGTCGGTGGTCATGATGTCTTTCGCCTTCGGCATGGTAAAGCCCCCCTTTCGTGTGTGGTGTACCACACTGAACTGCACGATGCGGGAAAGGCTACCTCCTCTGCTCAGGCGTGCTCTGCAATCGCTCTAACAATTTCATTATAGTGCCAACATCGAGAAAATGCAAGCATGACAAAGCGGAGGCTGCAGAACGGGTCAGGCAGTTTGACATTTTGCCCTGTCCTGTGTAAAATCTCCGCTTGGGGAAACACCAAAGGAGGCGATGCCATGCGCATGAGACAGAGGGAGCTGCGTCAGCGACGCAAGCGCAAAGAAGAGAAGCAGAAAGCCGCCCGGCGCGAAGCGCGAATGCGTGCCCGGCGCGTGTAAACCGGCTCAAGCCAACCGCATCTCGAGCTTGATGTCGATACCGGGCGCGGAGTGCGTGAGTGCGCCCACCGAGATGGCATCTACCCCCGTCTCGGCAATCTGGCGCACGGTTTCCAGACGCACCCCGCCCGAGGCTTCCAGAAAAGCCCGCCCCTTCGCCATCCGTACCGCTTCACGCAGGTCGTCCGGCGTCATGTTATCCAGCAGGATGATGTCCACTCCTGCCTCCAGCGCCTCCTGAACCTGCGGGAGGGTGGCGCACTCCACCTCGATCTTCATCGTGTGTGGCAGCGTCCGTCGCACACGATGCACCGCTTGTGCAATCCCCCCGCACACGGCAATGTGGTTGTCCTTAATCAATACCGCGTCATACAGCCCGAAACGGTGGTTGAAGCCACCTCCCACCCGTACCGCGTAGCGTTCCAGATAGCGCAATCCGGGCGTCGTCTTGCGCGTATCGCAGATTCGCACCGGCAGGTCGCGCACCGCCTCCACGAAACGTGCGGTAAGTGTGGCGATGCCGCTCAACCGCTGCAAAAAGTTCAGCGCGACTCGCTCGCCCATAAGGATTGCCCGCGCCTCTCCGCGTACCACAGCCAGCACTGCCCCTGCGTCGAACCGCTGCCCCTCTTTCATCAACAGCTCCACCTGCACGCGGCTGTCGGTCTGGTAGAACACGCGCTCCACCACCGGCAACCCCGCCAGCACCCCCGGTTGTGTGGCGATGAACTCGCCCAGTGCCTCCGTGCCCGGGGGCACCGTCAGCAACGTGGTAACGTCCCCCGTGCCCACATCCTCCTGAAGCGCGCGGCGTACGATGTCGTCCACAACGTGCATGTCCAGTAACATCGGCATCAGTCCCACTTCACCTCTATCACCTGTTTACATTGCGCTACCCTGCCGAGAACCTGCTGCGCCGAAACCCGCGCAGGCAGGTCCAGCGAAAGCTCATAACGACGGGTACCGGGTAGCAAAGTGGGCAGAGTGCGCACAGATTGCACATCCACCCGCATCGCGGAAAGTATATCCAGCAGGGGTTCAATCACCGCCTCGTCCTCTCGTGCCACTACCTCCAGCTCCCGCACACGACGCTTCAGCCTCAGAAAACCCTCCAGTAGATGCACCAGCGTCAGCGTCAGGAAAGCGATCAAAGTCGCCACAATCGCCATCACCCAGTACTGGCGATGCAATCCGACCGCCAGCCCGATAGCCGCGGTTGCCCAGATGCTCGCGGCAGTGGTCAACCCGCGCACCGTGCCACCGAGATGGATAATTGTACCTGCACCGATGAAACCGATACCCGTCACCACCTGTGCGGCGATGCGTGTGGGGTCGGTATTGGCTCCCTTCATGCCCACGGAGACCATACCGAACAGCGCCGCACCCATCGATAACAGGATATGCGTGCGCAGACCGGCAGGCCTGCCGTGCAGTTCACGCTCCAGCCCCACCACCGCCCCCAGCAGACAAGCCAGCAATAGCGGCGACAGGACGTCCCAAAAAGAAGACACGTTCCTCCCCCCTGAAAGAGGATGGTTCTATTGTACTGTGGAAGTAAGAAGCAGGCAAGCCCGCACGAAAAAATCGCCTGCTTCCAGAGCCGTCGGGGTTGGGCGAACGCTCTGTGTAGCAGGCTCCATCGATGTGATGGACAGAGTGAAAAGGAGGACATGCGCTACTCTAGTATACGGCTAGCCAGCCAAAAAGGTTCCGCCGGTGGACTTCCTCCTTCCCGGTGTGCGTGCTGTCGCGTCCACCACGCTCAGCGCTGAGGTAACCCGCCGGAGCCCGCTCTCGTCTAAATTGCGCTGGGCTAGCAGGAATCTGAACCGGCTTCGCTGTATGATATACCGTACCCACTGGATGGTACGTCTGCAAACAAACCCGAGGCGAGGAGAGACGACTATGCAAATGCGCTTGAAGGGCTTCATCTCTGCAGGATGGACTCGCGCGCTGCCAGCGTGCGCACTGGTGCTTCTAATGGCGTCTGTAGCACTTGCTCAGGATGTGGAGGTTTACCGCTTCTCCCCCACGCATGGCGGTATCGCGCCGGGAGGAATCCAGATGCCGGTCGCGATGTACTGGCGATACACCGCCTCACCGGCACCGCAAAACCCGGCGGCACCCGCCATCGTCGGCAACACCATCTACTACGCCTGCCGTGATCGCTTCTACGCGCTGGACGCGGAAACAGGACGTGTGATCTGGCGCTATCCGGCAGACCAGCCGCTGGATGCACAGTTCCGCACCACCCCCGCGGTGTCGGAAGGCATCGTGTACGTCGGCGCCACGGACGGCAACCTTTACGCGCTCTCTGCGCCCACCGGCAAATACCTCTGGTCCTTCCGCGCCCAGGGGGCAATACTGTCCCCACCGACCGTCGTCAACGACGTCGTGTACTTCGGCTCCGCCGACGGAAAGGTCTACGCGATTAACGCCAAAACGGGCGAACCGGTGTGGCGCGGCGGGTTCCGGACGCTGGATGCGGTGAACGGAGCAGTGGCAGTCGCAGACGACATGGTGTATTTTATCTCCGCTGACCAGACGCTGTACGCCGCAGCCGCAGCCACAGGCTTGCTCCTGTGGCGAGTGCGTCTGCCCGGTACACTGTACGCCCTGTCGCCCGTGGTCGCAGACCGCAATGTGTACGTGGTTGCCTCCAACGCACTGCAGGTGCTGCAGGCGCGCAGCGGACGCCAGCTGTGGGCACGCACCCTGCCCGACGATATCGTCACGGAGCCGGTCGCCGGCAACGGCATGGTCTACGTGCTGACGCGCGACGGTCGCGTGTGGGCGTTCGACAATACCGGCAAACTGCTGTGGAACAGCAAAGAGCCTGTGTTTACCAACCAGCCGGTCGCTCCACCCACACTGGCGGGCAACGTGCTTATCATCGGCACGACGCGAGGTGGCATCTACGCTCTGGACGCTTCGAACGGAGCCGTCCTGTGGAAGTACCTCCTACAGTCGTCTTCCTCCACCCCCGAGCGCCCCTCCTTTACCGATATCACGGCGACGCCGGTGGTGGTAAACGGCACGCTGTACGTGGTGTCGGATGACGGCAGTCTCACCACCTTCCGCGCCGATGCACCCGATAGCATCCCGCCCACCATCACCGAGCTGGAGCCGGCGCGCGGGGTCGCCATCTCGGGACAACCGCCCATCCGATTCCGCGCCCTCATTAGCGACGACGGCTCGGGCATCAAAACCGACACCATCCAGTTCCTGCTGGACGATAAGCCCGTGAAATATGAGTTCGACCTCGTCAAGGGAGAAATCAGCTACCTGTGGGATACCAAGGAAGCGTCCGCCTCGCCTGCCGGACAGCCAGCAGGGGCGGCCACCGTCAAACCCCTTGCCGATGGGCGACACACGGTGAAGGTCATCGCCGAAGACTGGCGCGGCAACCGCACCGAATACACCTGGACCTTCATCGTGGATAACACCCTGCGCAAGCGCACACCCACAACTACCCAGCCGCGCATGGGTGTGCCCGGCGTGCCCGGCGGTATCGGCGGAGGACGACGCGGTGGCGGTGGCGGGCGCGGCGACGAAGGATACTGATAACGGGAGCGATCAAACGGTGGAGGAAGCTCGTCTGCGTGCGCTGCTCAGGCTGGCGTACCTCGAGCTTCCTCCCCGCCGCCTGCTGAACCTGCTGGAGCGTTTCGAGAACCCCGAAGACATCTTCCATGCCTCGCGTACCGACCTACTGCGCATCGAAGGCATGACCGAAGCTGCCGCCGCGCGCATCCTGAACGCTCCTGACCTGACCGCAGAGCAGTGGCAACGCTGGCAAAAGGCAGACGCACGCCTGCTCACCTGGCGCGATGAAAACTATCCGTCCGCCCTGCGCGAGATCGAAGACTTCCCACCCCTGCTGTTCGTGCGCGGTAGCCTGCAGGAGCGCGACCGCTTCGCCATCGCCATTGTCGGCACACGCAGACCCACCTCTTACGGACGCACCGTCGCCGAGAAACTGGGGCGCGAACTCGCCCGCTACGGGCTGACCGTCGTCAGCGGGGGCGCACGGGGTATCGACACCGCCGCGCATACCGGCGCACTGCGGGCGAACGGCCGCACCATCGCCGTGTTGGGCAGCGGCATCGACGTGGCGTACCCCGCCGAATCCGCCGCGCTGTTCCACCGTATCGCCGCGCAGGGCGCAGTGCTATCGGAATACCCGCCCGGCATTCAGCCCGAACAGTGGCGGTTCCCTGCCCGCAACCGCCTTGTCAGCGCGCTGGCGTTAGGCGTGCTGGTGGTGGAGGCTCCCTACGACAGCGGCGCGCTCATCACCGCAGGACTCGCGCTGGAACAGGGCAAACCCGTGTTCGCCGTGCCCGGCAACATCGACACCGGACACAGCGCAGGCTGCCACAAACTCATCAAGGAAGGCGCGACGCTGGTCGACAGCGTGGAGGACATCGTGCGCGCGCTGGGCATCGCCCCGGAACCGCCTCCGGAACGTACCTCCCTGCCCGCACTAACCCCCGTGCAACAGCAGGTGCTGCAAGCGTTGTCGCTTACGCCTAAGCACGTGGACGCGCTCGCCGATGAACTGCGCCTGCCTGTCGCCCAGCTGAACGCCGAACTGCTGATGTTGGAGATGCACAATCTTGTGCGCCGACAACCGGGGAACACCTATGTTCGGGTACCATAGAAGGTGAACGTCATCCTGAGCGTCAGCGATGAATCTCGTAGTGGGAAAGAATGAATCACCTGTCTCTCTCCATTGCCCATATCGCACTGAGGCTGGAATGCCCCGACACCGCGTTCTTGCAACAACTCCTGCAAGAGCGGTACGAGGCGTTCGTCTCTGCCGAAGAGCCGTCGCCCCACATCCGCATCCGCCTGCAGCCCACCGCCAATCCGCCCACCCGCGCCCGAATCGAGAGCGTGAAGGTGCGCCCCGCCGAGGGCGGCTGGCGGTTCGTCTACGATACCTTTGTGGCAGATGTCACCGCAAACGCTGATAGCGCGGAGGTCACTTGCCTGCACAGCCCTTATGCTGTGGACTCCTTCCTGCGGGCGTTGCTCGCTTTGTACCTGCCCCAGCGTGACGGGGTGATGATTCACGCCTCCGCCCTGCGATACGGGGGACGCGGATACCTGTTTGCGGGACGTTCGGGCGCGGGCAAAAGCACGGTGGCGCGCCTGCTGTGCAACCTCGCCGAGGTGCTGAGCGATGAACTGGTGGCGGTGCGCCGCACCGCGGAGGGCTGGCAAGTGTACGGAACCCCCTTCTGGGGCGACTTCGCCCGCGCGGGCGCGAACCTGCACGCCCCGTTGCACGCCATCTACCTGCTGAAACACGCCTCCCAGCACCGCGTGGAACCTCTTCCGCGCGGCGATGCCCTGCGTGCCCTGCTACAGTGTAGCCTGCAGTTCGCCGAGGGGGCGCAGGTGGCGGAATGGATGCTGAACGTGGTCTCCGCGCTGGCGCGCGACGTGCCCGCCTACCGCCTGCACTTCCTGCCCGACCCCGGCTTCTGGCAACAGATAAAACCACCGCCATGTCTGCATGCATCACGCCATCGCAGGGGCAGACCCCCGTGTCTGCCCCTGATAAACCGCAGACCAATCACGGGCAACCACAGGGGGATTGCCCCTACCGCGACGTGCCTCCCAATCGCAACACCCGTAGGGGCAGACCCCCGTGTCTGCCCAATCGCCAATCCCCTATTCGTCGGGGCAGGCGTTGCAAGCGGAACTCTATCGGAGAAAGGCATTCCAGTACAAACCCATAACGTGCCACGCGAAAACTGTCCAGCATCTCACACCCTCTGGAGA
>JAPWUZ010000072.1 GCA_028275265.1 Armatimonadota bacterium
TTGCACTATATATAGGGTGGAAGCACTGCTGGTTCACTGCTGACACGCCGCAGCTCATTGATTATGGTGTTGATATGAAAAGGTCCCAGGTGCTTGTCCCCCCGCAGGCCTGGGACCGATTTTCATCTCTATCGCTTCGCCAGCACTTCGCGCTCGTAGCGACGAACCTCTTCCAGCCACGCCGCGCCGGCAGGCACGCCCTGCGTCTCGCAGTAATAATCCCAGACCGCACTGTAGGGCAGGGTCTTCAGTTCCTCCATCAGCGCAAGGCGAGCGGTGCGGTCGCCGGAGGCTTCCAGTTCCTTCAGGGTCTGCGAAGGCTCCAGCAGGGCAATCAGCAGAGCCTTCAGCATCGCCCGCGTGCCGATGACCCAAGCGGCAACCCGGTTGATGCTGGCGTCGAAGTAGTCCAGCCCGATATGCACGCGGTTCAGTGCCTCTCCGCGCACAATCTCCTCGGCGATGGAGCGTGTCTCGTCGTTCAGAATCACCACGTGGTCGCTGTCCCAGCGGATGCCGCGACTGACGTGCAGCAGAATCTCCGGCAGGAACAGCAATACGGCCGAAATCTTGTCCGCAATCTGCTCGGTGGGATGGAAGTGCCCCGTATCGATGCATATCAGCAGGTTGTGCTTGACTGCATAGGGCAGGTAGAACTCCCAGGAGCCGGCGACATACGACTCGGAGCCGATGCCGAACAGTTTGGACTCCACGGCGTCTTTGACGTACTGCCTGTCCAGCGGCTCCCTGTAGATGGCATCCAGCGACTCTTTCAGCCTCTGGCGCGGCGCCCATCGGTCGGCGGGCAGGTCCTTTTCGCCATCCGGTATCCAGAGGTTATGGATACAGGCACTACCCTGCGCTTTGCCCATTGCCTCGGCGATTTTGCGGCAGGCGATGGCGTGTTCCACCCAGAACTGTCGCACGCCGCTATCTGGGCTTGCCAGCGTCCAGCCATCGCTTGCCAGCGGGTGCGCAAAGAAGGTTCCGTTAAAGTCCAGAGGGATGCCGTGCTGGGTAGACCAGTCTATCCAGCTCTGAAAGTGTTTGGGTTGAAGCTGGTTGCGCTCCACCTTTTCGGGATAGTCCACGTAGAAGGCATGAAGGTTCAGCCGATGCCTGCCGGGGATGAGACTGTACGCCTTCAACAGGTCGGCGCGCAGTTCGTCGGGCGTGCGGGCTTTGCCGGGGTAGTTGCCGGTAACCGCCAGTCCCCCGCCCAGCTCTCCTTCAGGGTTCTCGAAGCCACCCACGTCGTCCCCCTGCCAGCAGTGGAGGGAGATAGAAATGCCTTTCATCTGCTCCAAGACGCGGTCGGTGTCGACTCCGTATGCGGCGTACACCTCCTTCGCGTGCTGATAATGATGCTCAATCGCCTTGCTGTCCAGTTTGGGCGTGGTCATCTTGCGTGCCTCCTTCGTTGTTCCATTTGCGGATAATGAATGGGACTTTATTCTGCGCCGTGCGCACCAGATCCTGAACCACTTCGACCTCCACCTGCATCTCGGCGGGCAGTTTCAGAGCAGCGTTATGCAGGATTTGCTGGCGGTCCTGCTCGTTGAACCCCTCGGCGGCCACGACGAGAATACGCACGCGATACGGCGATTCTTGAATCACCTGCATCCGCACCACATGCTCCACGTCGCGCGGGATGTGGTTGATGCCTATCAGGTGTGCCCCATCGGGCGACACGAGGTAGTCACCCTGTCTGCCGAGCACTCCGCCGAAGGGTTCCACCCCATAGCAAATCGCCTCAATCTGAGATGTCGAGAGTCCCTTCGGGAGGCGGATCAGGTCTCCCGTGCGATAGCGAACCAGAGGCATTTTCAGGTTCCACAGATTGGTGCCCACGATTTCGTAAAGCACCGCGTCTTCCTCTTCCTCCGAAGGGATCAGCTCCACGAAGGCGTAGCCCGCCAGAAACCGGTACTCTTCCTCCCGAAAACTATAGGCGAACGCCACCCGCTCTGCCTGTCCATAATAGTCTACGAGCTCCGCCCCCAGCACCTCCTGCGCCAGCCGCCGGGTTTGCGGCGTGAGTGTCTCGGAAGAGGTCACGACCAGAGGAATGTGCAGACATCTTCCCGACTCCTGTAGCAACCGGCACAGCGACTCCAGCGAGGTGGGATACGCCATCAAGCACTCGGGTGCAAACGCGGTCAGCGCGCTGTGGTAAGCCTCTATCGTCTGCGGGCTCAGATGGTTCGAGGACATGACCATACGCTGCCCACCAGCCACGAACTTCCAGAAAGGCGGCTGCCTGTCGGTGGGGTCTTTGATGTTCTCTCCTCGAAGCACCGCAGTACGGGCGGTACGCGGGTTGACGCCCTTTGCCAGCATCAGGCGGTCGATACTTGCCTGCTCTACGCATACCGACTGGAATGAGCGATACAGCTTTAAGGGCAGACCGGTCGTGCCGCTGGTGCTGGCGGGGCTGCTAAGCCATACCGGCGGCAGCACGAACGCCAGAGGGTCATCGCGCACGAGTGATTTCTCCAGAAAAGGCCATGCGGCGATGTCTTCTCCTGCGCCTACCTGTCTTCCGTAGCGTGTGCGGGAAGCTGCTTGCAGCACCGTTTTCAGATGCGCTTTGGTGAATCGCCGTCTTTCTTCCAGCGTCGCGCCGTCGAGGTGATTCAGCACACGCAGTGCGTCGGGATAAAAGAGGGGATTGCGTCGCAGCAACACGTCGCCAAGGGACAGGCTTTTCAGCTTTGCCGCAAGGCTCTTGACCACACTCATGGCTTGCCCTCCGACAGTACGGCGCGATAGATACCCTCGAGCTTCTCCCAGTAGCGGCGGATATCCAGATGCTCGACGCTGGCTCGGGCGCTAGCGCCCATTTGTAAGCGCAGCGGTTCATCCTCGATCAGCCGCTGTAAGGCGTTTGCCAACGCAGGAATATCCTCTGGTGGAACCAGAAAGCCGTTGAAGCCATCCTGCACCACTTCGGGGATGCCTCCCACCGGCGAGGTCACCGCCGGAATGCCCCAGCTCATCGCCTCCAGAACGCTCATCGGCAAACCCTCGTTCAGGGACGGCAGTACGAAAACGTCCGCGTCGGCGAGGAGGGTATTGCGTTGCTCAGTGTTCACCCAGTCCAGCACAGTTACCTGCTGTTCCAGACCAAGGGCACTGACTTCACGCCGTACGCTCTCCACATCACCGTCCCCTGCCAGAACGAGATGAGCCCGCTGCCGCAGCCTGTCCGGCAATGCATGGAACGCCCGCACTGCGCGAATCGGTCCCTTTCTATTCTCCATCCTGCCCAGGAAGAGCAAAGTCACCGTGCGTCTATCGCGCCGGCTTGGGCATCTCTCGGGCACATTGATGGGATTGGGCAACACAACGATATGCTCGGAGGGGAGCCCTGAGATATTGAGGTAAAACTGTTTCCATCTTTCAGACACTGCAATCAGAGCGCGGCTCTTCCGGAGCATCGAGACAATCCAGCGCTGTAGCAAGCGCGGCTGTTTTGGGAAAAACTCATGAAACTCCGCACCGTGTGCGTGAAGGATGTAAGGTTTGCCAAACCAACGAGCCACGAGCGCAAGCAGGGACTTGCGCCAGGTACTGGCGCGACTGGCGAAGTGGATGTGTATGAGGTCAACTCGGCGGGTCAGCAAAAGAAAGTTCAGGCGGGCTATCGCTGTGAGGAACACCACCAGCTTGCGCAGCATCCCCCCATCGCGCATTGTGCCGATGTGGCGAATGTGTACCCCTCTGGGAGCGTGCGCCAATATCAATTGCTCTACTGAAGCCACCCCACCGCGAACATCCAGCGCTGGTCCCACCATAATCACCTTGATGGACTGCTCGTCCGGTGTGTTCATGCTTCTATTTTGCCATATCCCTCCCGGAACCGCAAGCGCTGTTATCCAGGATGTCTCTTCCGGCGTCGTTTCCTACTGCAAAACAGGTGCTTCTGCCGGGCTGTTACGAACGCAAACCCCACATGGGGACACAAAAAGCGCGTCCATCGGAGAACGTGCTAACACCGGGTACCTTCGGCGGCAGGTACTGTTTTCTGCTGCCACTGCCGAAGAATCCGCAGGGTCCGCTGCACCAGTTGGGGCAGTGCCTCCTGCACCGGCTCCGAGAAACCGATGCGGAAATCGTAGGGGTTCAGCACTTCCATTGCCAGAACGCGGATGTGCTGAGGGAAAGGAATCTGCAGGCGGTGTGCCATCTCCATTACTTCCGGCAAGCCGGCGTAATGCGGCGAGGGCGCCACCACCTTGCGGAAGTCCTCTGGCGAGAACTCTATCACCGTGCCGGGTGGATAGCGCCCTGTCACCACCGAGTCAATCAGCAGCGCGCGCTCGTAGCCCTCCATCAGCTCCAGCAACGCCAGCCCGGCTTCACCCGTTTCCACCACATCGACCGAGCCGTCGACCTGCCCGGCAATCTGGCGTGCCGCCTCCAACCCCACGCCGTCATCGCCGAGCAGGTCGTTGCCCAAAGCCAGCACCAGAATGCATGCGCTGCGCTCGCTCATCGCTTCTGCTGGTGTACCACTTCACCGTGCGCGTTGTAGACGGTCAGTATCAGCGGCATCTGTCCGGGCAGGGAGTGCGTCGCGCAGGCATGACACGGGTCATACGCACGGAACGCCATCTCCACCTTGTTCAGCAGCCCATCGGACACCTCGCCGCCGTGTATCAACCCCTTCGCCGCCTTCTCCACGCTCATCGCCATTCGGGCGGAGTTGTTCTGCGTGGCGACGATGAGGTTCACCTTGCGCAGGATGCCGTCCTCGTTGGTCTCGTAGTGGTGGAACAGCGTACCACGCGGGGCTTCCACCACACCCACGCCCACCGTCGGACTGGTGGTGGGGATGACGCGCAGGTTCTGGCTGGTGATTTCGGGGTCGTTAATGAGCTCCACGATACGCTCGGCGGCGTACACCATTTCGATCACGCGCGCCCAGTGGTTCGCCAGCGTGTGGTGTACCGGCTTCTGCCCGAAGGTATTGAAGAACTGTTCGTACGCTTTCTGCGCTTCGGGTGTCGCCATGCCATCGGACGCGTTCAGCCGTGCCAGAGGCGCCACCGAGTAGATGCCGCTCTCTGCGCCGTCGGTGAAGCCCTTCCAGCCGACGCCCTTCAGGTAACAGAACTTGACATAGCTCCAGGGCTCCACGTGCTCGGCAATATAGTCCAAATACGCCTGCGCGGCGAACTTGGCGTACTCTTTCCCATCTGGTGAAACCACCCGCACCTTGCCGTCGTAGAAGTTCACACGGTTTTTCTCATCCACCAGCCCCATGTAGTAGGTGCGGTGGGTATAGGTATCCGACGTGATGAGGTCTACGTACGCCTGGTTCTTCAGCACCACGTCCTGGAACACCTGCAGGGTAAACAGGGCGAAATCAAGGGCGTCCTTCGCCAGCTCCTGGAAGCGTGGCAGGTCCTCGGGTGCGATGCCCTTCGCAACGCCTCCGGGCAACCCCAACACAGGATGCACGACCTTGCCGCCCAGGTAGGCGATAAACTCGCGCAGGCGACGGCGCGTGGCAATCACGCGCTTCCCGATATCTACCCCTACCGTCTGGATAACGCCCAGCACGTTGCGCATTTCCGGCGGGGCATCGGGTCCTACAATGAAGTCGGGACCGCCCAGCACGTACACGTGCAGTGCATGGTCTTCCAGCATGAAGGTGTTGTACGCCAGCTCGCGGATTTTGCGGGCGGGCGAAGGCGGCTCTACGCGGTACAGGTCATCCAGTGCTTTGGTTGCCGCCATGTGGTGCGCTGTCGGACATACCCCGCAGATACGGCTGGTAATCTGGGGCATGTCTTCCGCCGGTCGTCCCAGGGAGAAGACCTCGAAGCCGCGCAGTTCAGGCACCTGGAAGTAGGCTCGTTCCACTTCTCCCTGCTCGTTGAGGAAGATATCGATCTTACCGTGACCCTCCAAGCGGGTGATGGGGTCCACGGTGATACGTCGCCTCTGAACGTAATAGGCTTCATTCGCGCGGGTTTGCGCTTCGTTCCATACGGTCTGAATGCTCTCGTCCATTCTTCATCCCTCCTCAACGAGTCACTTTCGCGCGCAGTAAGGATTTCGCCAGCGAGTAGCGATAGAAGGTTCCCACCGGGTCCACAATGCCGTCCAGTATCTTCTCGATGTCCTCCGGCTCGCGGGCATTGACAGAGGACGCCAGTGAGGAGAGTATCTTCGCTCCCTGATCCCGCACACGCGAGGTCGGCCCGAAGCATCCCGTGCAGGGCATATTGCCGGAGATACACTGCGCTTCACAACCCGAACGGGTGGCAGGTCCCATGCAGATAATACCCTGTGCAAGGAAGCAGGTGTTGGGGTCTATCTGCGTCCAGTGCGGGCGTTTGAACTCGTTTATCTTCAGGTCGGTGGGCTTCGTCTCCTTACGCGGGCACTGGTCGCACAAAGCGGTATCGGGTGCCAGCACCGTGCCTTTCGGCGGCAGGTTGCCCGAAAGCAGGGTCAGCACCGCTTGCTTCAGCAGCTTGGGGGTAGGCGGACAACCGGGCAGGTAGTAGTCTACCTCTACCACCTGATCCAGGCTCCGCACCAGCCCCCGAAACTCCGGCAAGCTAACCGCCGTGCCGTTGTGCTGATGACGAGGCTGCGGTCGTACCCTTTGCTCATTGACCACCGTGGGCGCGTCTTCGTAGACGTAGCGCAGGATTTGCTCCCTGCTGAACTGGTTGGCGAGGCTCGGAACGCCTCCCGTGTGGGCGCATGAGCCGTAAGCAATCAGGATTTGGCTCTTGCGGCGCAGCAGGTATGCCATCTCCTCCTGCTCGGAGGTGCGGATAGAGCCGTTGACCATCGTGGCGAGGATGGAGCCATCGGGCATCGCCTCGACGTCTTTGCGCTTGAAATCCATCGCCACGGGCCAGAAGACGATATCCACTGCCTGCGCGACCTCGAGGATGTCTTCGGCGAGGTCCACGATAGACTCCTCGCACCCTCCGCACGAGGCGCACCAGTAGAACGCGATTTTGGGTTTGTCAGGCATGGGCTGCCACCTCCTCACTTTGCGCTTCCGCCTCCAGGGCTGCCAGCTCGGCATCCCACTCTTTGAACTTGCGGGTCAGCCGCAATGGCCCCAGCGCACGCACCTGCTCCACCATCTCGTTGATGGTCTTGCTCACCTTCTCGCCTTCGGAAGCGGCAATCCACTCCAGTCGCAGGCGACCCTCTTCGATGCCCAGCTCCCGCAAAAGGCGTTTGAGCAAGAGGTAGCGGCGCAGGGCTTTATAGTTGCCTTCCACGTAGTGGCAATCTCCCGGGTGGCATCCGCCGATAAGCACGCCATCTGCACCGTGCGCGAAAGCATCCAGCACGAACTGTGGGTCTACACGCCCAGAACACATGACGCGGATGACGCGCACGTTCGGGTCGTAGCCCATCCGGGAGACGCCTGCCAGGTCTGCCGCAGTATAGGTACACCAGTTACAGAAGAAAGCCACAATCAACGGCTCCCAATCTCTACTGGTGGAGAGCTTGTCGGTTGCTACCGGTTTGTCTTCCATGCTCATCCCTCCGTTTACTGGGCGTATGCCAGTACGCCCTCGATCTCGCTGAATATCTCTTCATCCTCGAACAGGTTCTGCTTGATGGAACCCGACGGACAGGCAGCGACACAGGTGCCGCATCCCTTGCACAGCACTTCGTTGATGAACGCCTTCTTCTTCTCTTCATTGAAGCTGATTGCCTGATACGGGCACAGCGGGATGCAGCTCTTGCAGCCGGAGCACTCTTCTTCCACGATGTAGGCGGTATTAGGCTCCAGTTCGAAATAGCCTGTGTCTGCCAGGGCAATCGCTTCAGCGGCGGCATAGCCTGCCTGCATCACGGTGTCGGGAATATCTTTCGGACCGTGACAGACTCCCGCGATGAAGATGCCATCGGTATAGGTGGGTGCAGGAGCCAGCTTAGGGTGCTTCTCGAGGAAGAAACCGTCCATCGAACATCCGATACCGAACAGCCTCTGCACGTTCAGGGCATCCGGCTGTGGCTCCAGCCCGACCGCAAGCACCACCATGTCCAGCGGGATACGCCGTACGAAGCCGGTGTTGGTGTCTTCTACCCTTGCTACCAGCTTGCCCTCTTCGGAGGGGTCGAGTGCCCAGTCGGTGATTTCCGCCACGCGTCCGCGCACGAAGTGCACGCCCTCGTTGAGCACGCGCTGGTAGAACTCCTCATAGCCTTTGCCCGCGGCGCGCATGTCGATGTAGAAGATGAACACCTCCGCACCCGTGTGCTCTTTGATGAGGTGTGCCAGCTTTAAGGAGGTCATACAGCACACGCGCGAGCACCAGCGGTTGGTGTTCTCATCACGCGAGCCCACACACAGGATAATCCCCACGCTCTTGGGCACACGCCCGTCGCGAGTGACTACCTGCCCACCCGTGGGACCCGAGGCATTGACCAGACGCTCCACCTCCAGCGTGGTGTATACGTTCGGGTACTTGCCGTAGCCGTACTGGGGCATCCGACGCGGGTCAAAGGTCTGGAAACCGGTGGCAATGATGATGGAGCCGACGTGGATTTCCTCGTAGGTCTCCTTCTGGTCAAAGTCGATGGCTCCTCGCTCCACGCAGGCTTCCAGGCAGGACTTCTTGCACTTGCCTGTCTTCAGCTGGATGCACGACTCCGGGTCGATGACCACGACCTTGGGGGTTGCTTGGGGGAACGGGATGTATATCGGCTTGCGTTTGCTCAGCCCCATATTGAACTCGTCATCGAACTTCGGTTCCTTGAACACGCAGGTGTCGATGCACTGCAAGCAGCCAACGCACAGGTCTTCGCGCACATAGCGCGGCTTGCGCTTCACCACCACCTTGTAGTCGCCGACGGAGCCATCCACGCTCACCACTTCGGAGTATGTCCAGAGGGTGATATTGGGATGTGCCTTCACCGCCGACATTTTAGGGGTGAGGATACACGCGGCGCAGTCCAGCGTGGGAAAGGTCTTGTCATACTGCGCCATGTGCCCGCCGATGGTAGGTTCGCGTTCCACCAGATAAACTTTCTTCCCCGAGTTGGCAACGGTCAGGGCGGCGTGGATACCGGCGATACCTCCACCCACCACCAGCACTTCGGAGTGGATAGGCACGCGCCGCTTCTCCAGCGGTTTGTGGAAGTACACGCGGCGGACCGCCGCGCGCACCAGGTCCTTCGCCTTTTCGGTTGCCGCTTCGCGGTCACTATGCACCCACGAATCATGCTCGCGGATGTTGACCATCTGCACGAAGAAGGGGTTCAGCCCTGCTCGCTCCGCGGCACCCCGGAAGGTGTTTTCGTGCAGGGACGGACTGCACGCTGCCACCACCACACGGTTGAGGCTCAGGTTGCGGATGTCCTCCTGCACCAGTTCCTGTCCGGGGTCGGAGCACATGTACTTGTAGTCTCGTGCTACTACCACCCCAGGTAGCGTGGCGGCGTACTCAGCCACCGCCTTCACATCTACGGTATCGGCGATGTTTGCTCCGCAATGACAGACGTAAACTCCGATACGCACTTCGCCGTTTTTTTGCTCAGACATAGGTCTCTGCCTCCTTCTTCGCGGTGAACCACTGCTCGACGAGTTTCCTGCCCGAAATGGCGCGATGCAAGCCCAGCTCACGGAACTCGCCACCCAGTGCCCAACCGACTACCTGAGTGAGATAGAGGATGGGCATGTCTATCGGTTCACCGGTTTGCTTGCGAATCTCCGCCTGATAGGCGTCCAGATTGAACTGACAGAGCGGACAGATGGTAACGATGGCTTGCGCACCGCGGCGCATCGCCTCTTTCAGCAGAATGTAGTTCAAGCGAACACCCACCTCGTGGATGGTTCCGGTGTGCGAGCCACCGCAACATTTCGTTTTCAGGCTGTAATCTATGACCTCCACCCCCACGGCTTCGAGGATCTCGTCCATGCGCGTGGGGTTATGCGGGTCGTCCACCTCTCCATAAGGGCGAACCGCCTGACAACCGTAGTATGACGCCATCCGTACGCCCTGCAGGCGACGTACGGTCAGTTCGCGCAATCGCTGGAGTCCCACATCGTTGTAGAGCACCTCCAGAGGATGTCTCACGCGCACCGAATCGAGCCGCGGCAAGCCCGCCTGTTCCAGAAATCGCTCGGTCTCCTGCGCTATCTGCGGGTAGTGTGCCACCAGTTCCTGGCTCTTACGCAGGGTGAGATAACAGGCGTTGCATGGAGCGAGCAGGTCTCTGGACCCTGTCCGGCGGGCCAGAGC